>CBFHAF010000435.1:0-4776 GCA_965653435.1 uncultured Chitinophaga sp. | reverse complement strand
GGTGTATAAGCACTGGAAAGGCAGCTTCTACCCGGAAGACCTGAAGGCGGCAGACTGGTTCGCATATTTCACAGAACGTTTCAGTACCGTGGAGATCAACAACTCCTTTTACCGGCTGCCGGAAATAAAGACCTTCAACGCCTGGAGAAGATCTTCGCCGGAAGGGTTCGTTTATGCTGTAAAGGCCAGCAGGTACCTTACGCATATGAAGAAACTGGTGGTGGATAAGCAGGGCATCAACAAATTCACCAACCGCGCGCTGCATCTTGAAGAGAAGCTCGGGCCCGTTCTCTTCCAGCTTCCGCCCTCCTTTAACATCAGCGCGGAAAGGCTGGAAACCTTCCTGCAGGCGCTTCCGGATGGCCTTCGTTATACGTTTGAGTTCAGGGACCATAGCTGGTACAGTAAAGATATCTACAGCCTGCTGGAAAAATATCATGCGGCTTTTTGCATCTATGAATTGGAATATCATCAATCACCGCTGGAAGTAACGGCTGATTTTATCTACATCCGCCTGCATGGCCCGGGCAGGAAATACCAGGGGAATTACCCGGATGCAACACTGCGCAAATGGGCGCGGTTCTGCAAAAAATGGCAGCAGAAAGGGAAGGATATTTACGTGTACTTCGATAACGATCAGGAAGGATATGCGGCTTTTAACGCACTGCGCTTAAGGGAGCTGACGCAGAAGAAGTGAAGCGCTCACTCCAGCGCCGCGCTGTAGTTATCTTTCAGCATTACTCCCGTAAGCTGCAACCGCAGCGCTTCCCGTACCAGGTAGCTTATTTTCGCGGCGGCCACATCGTAAGGCAGGCCCTCCGGCCGGATGTTTGAAATGCAGTTGCGTGCTTCATCGGTAAGGCCGGGCCTGGGCATGAAGGTAAGGTATGCGCCGAGGCTGTCCGGTGAAGAAAGCCCAGGCCTTTCGCCGATCAGCACCAGCGAAATCTTTGCCTGCAACAGTTGCCCTATCTCATCGCCAATGGCCACGCGGCCCTGCTGTACCAGTTGAATAGGTGCGCAGCTGATCCGCTGGCCCTGCAGCGCCGGCAGCAATCTTTCTATCAGCGGAATTGCATGCCGGTTCACGGCGGTGGCGGAAAGCCCGTCCGCCACAACAATTGCCACATCTGCATTTGCGGCTTTCAATACAGCGGCGGAGGAAGCATGCAGCTTCCTGCCCTTGTCCGGCCGTTGCAGGTAATCTGTCCGGTTTGCAGCTTCACTGTGCAGCACATTCACCTCCCAAAGCTGCTCCCGGAACAGCGGGATATCCAGTGAAGAAAAAACGGCATCGCGCGCATGCGCATGTGCGAGCCTGAACTGCAGCACCTCGCGCAGGGGCATGGCAGTGCCTGTTCTGCCCAAAGCGATCCGCGCGGCGGTAAAAGTGCGTAGCCCGTCCCAGGGATCGGGTGTGATGTAATGTTCTTCTTTCATGGATAATTTTGCAGCAGCAGGTGAGAAGATGGTACGGGCAACGATCTGCCGTGTTTGTCCATTAAACCGTATTGCACCAGCCATTGCTCGAATTCGGGCGCCGGCCGCAAACCCAAGGCCTGCCTGATGTACAGCGCATCGTGGAAGGAGGTGGACTGGTAATTGAGCATTATATCGTCCGCCCCGGGCACGCCCATCACAAAATTGCAGCCAGCCACGCCCAGCAGGGTGAGCAGGTTGTCCATATCATCCTGGTCCGCGTTCGCGTGATTGGTATAACACACGTCCACACCCATGGGCAGTCCCAGCAGTTTGCCGCAGAAATGATCTTCCAGCGCGGCGCGGATGATCTGCTTGCCGTCGAAAAGGTATTCCGGGCCAATGAACCCCACTACGGTATTGACCAGCAGCGGGCTGAAATGACGCGCCACGGCATAGGCCCTGCTTTCGCAGGTCTGCTGGTCCGCGCCTTCATGGGCGTTGGCGGATAAGCTGCTGCCCTGGCCGGTTTCAAAATACATCACGTTGTTGCCGACGGTGCCGCGTTTCAGTTCCAGCGCGGCGGTGTGCGCTTCTTTGAGGAGTGAAAGACTGATCCCGAAACTTTTATTGGTCTTCTCCGTGCCGCCGATGGACTGGAACACCAGGTCTACCGGCGCTTTGTGCATTACCTGCATGGCGGTGGTCACATGGCAGAGCACGCAGGATTGGGTGGGGATATCGTATTGCTGCCTGAACTGGTCTATCAGCCTGAGCAGGCTTACTACCGCATCAGGACTGTCCGTTGCCGGGTTAATGCCGATCACCGCGTCGCCGCTGCCGTACAGCAAGCCGTCTATCATTGAAGCGGCAATGCCTTTCGGGTCGTCTGTATTGTGATTGGGCTGTAAACGCACACTGAGCCTTCCTTTCAGCCCGATCGTGTTCCTGAACCGCGTAACCACTTCTATCTTGCGCGCGGCGCTGATCAGGTCCTGGTTGCGCATAAGTTTGCTGACCGCCGCGGCCATTTCAGGCGTAATGCCGGCGGCGGCCTGCTGTAAGGTTGCCGTGTCCGCCAGGTCGCTCAGCAGCCAGTCGCGGAATCCGCCCACCGTAAGATGGGAGATAGGGGCGAAGGCAGTTGCATTGTGCGTATCGATGATGAGACGGGTCACCTCGTCTGTTTCATATGGAATAACAGGCTGCTGAAGGAATGTTTTCAGCGGCAGGTCTGCCAGCGTCATCTGCGCAGCTACGCGTTCCTCGTAGGTTTCGGCCGCAAGCCCGGCCAGCGCATCTCCCGAGCGGTGCGGCGATGCCTTGGCCAGCAATGTTTTCAGGTCGCTGAAATGATAGCTGCGTTGGTGTATGGTATGGCGCCAGGACATAGATATTTTTTCTCAGGAAAGCTGCCTGATCTTTTGTTTCTGGATGATAAGATACGTAATCCATGTGACCAATAAGCCCGCGAAGAAGATAACGCTCAGCAGCCGGTTGTAATAGATAATGGCGCCCAGCGTGATCACGGACAGGCCCAGCGCGATGGCCGGGAACCAGGGATAGAAGGGCGTTCTGAACGGCCTCTCCAGCTGCGGTTCTTTTTTGCGGAGCACGAAGAGGCTGATCATGCTCACGATGTACATTACGATGGCCCCGAGCACAGACAATACCACCAGCTGATCCGTGCGGCTGATGCAGAGCGCAACGATACCTGCCAGCGCGCCGACGATCAGGGCGTTGTAAGGCGTCTGCCGCTTGCGGCCGATGGCGGCCAGCAGGGAGGGCAGGTAACCTTCCCGCGCCAGGGCGAATATCTGGCGGGAATAGCTGATGATGATGCCGTTGAAAGATGCGATCAGCCCGAAGAGGCCGATGCCCGCAAATATTTTCGTCATCCCGCTGTCTTTCCCCAATACAATGCCGATGGCTTCGGGAAGCGGGTAATCGATGGCGGACAGCCGCTGCCAGTTGGTAATGCCGCCGGTGAACAGCATCACCGCGATAGCCAGCACCACCAGCGTCAGTATCCCGGAAATATAGCCGATGGGAATGTTCCGCGCCGGGTTCTTCACTTCTTCCGCCACCATAGCCACCCCTTCGATGCAGACGTATAGCCATACGGCGAAGGGCAGTGCTGCAAATACGCCGCTGTAGCCGAAAGGCAGCGCGTCTTTCAGGAAATTTTCCATTTTGAAATGAGGCGCGACGATGCCGAAATACACCAGCAGCTCCACAACCGCCAGCAAGGTGAACAGCAGCGTGAAAGCGGCGGATTCCTTAATGCCCAGCAGGTTGACGCCCGTAAGCAGCAGGTACACGCCGATAGCCGTGCCCAGCACGGGCAACCCGGGATGCAGGAAATGAAGATAGTTGCCCAATGCAAATGCAATGGCAGGTGTGGCGAGCAGGAATTCGACGAGCGTTGCATAGCCCGCAATGAGCCCGCCGACAGGCCCCAGGGCTTTACGGGCGTAAGAGAACGGCCCGCCTGCGTTCGGGATGGCGGTGGTCAGTTCTGTAAAGCTGAAAATAAAAGTGACGTAGAGTAGCGTTACCACCAGCGTGGCCAGCAGGAAACCGAGCGTGCCGGCAACGCCCCAGCCGTAGTTCCAGCCGAAATATTCCCCGGAGATCACCAATCCAACTGAAATGGCCCACAAATGGACAGGGCGGATAGCTTTTTTTAGTGTAGCCGGATTTTCGGACATGAAGCAGGATTTTGGCGATGTTGAAATGAATTATTGCCAAAAAATACAAAAAATCTGCTGGGAAATTCAATTTATTGAGATGTGAAAGCAAAAAAAGCGAGGATATAATTTATTGCCATACATCATTCATGTACCCTTAATACTTCGCCTGTAATAATACCCTCCACGCTTCTGAGATAGGCATTTACCAGCCTGGCCATGGGTACAGGATTGAAGCCGGGGAAAAGATGGCCTATGGCTTTGCTGGAATCTTCCGCCAGCCCCGGGCTCACTGCATTGATGCGGATGTTGCGTTGCAGTTCGGCAGCAGCCGCTTTCACAAAACTGTTTACTGCCCCGCTGACCATAGAGCCTGCCGCGGCGTCGCGCGCGGGCTCATCCGCCAGGATACCGGAAGTGAGGGTGAAAGAGCCGCCGTCTTTGATATAATGTTGCCCGATCAGCACAACGTTCACCTGGCCAAGCAATTTGTTCCGGATACCAGGCATGAGGCTTTTTTCGGAAAGTGCCTGGAAGTTTTCCATACCGGTAGATCCCGCGGTCACCACCACGGCATCCACTGCGGGGATGGTTTTAAATAAAGTTTCGATGGAGGCCGCATCTGAAAGATCTACTTTATAGGTGCCCGAATTTGGACTGGCCGTGA
>CBFHAF010000434.1:0-4778 GCA_965653435.1 uncultured Chitinophaga sp. | reverse complement strand
AATAAAAAATAATGCCTAAAGGAAAGTAATGGAAAGTGAAGGAAAGGGTAAAAGAAAGCGGCGGAAGAACCTGCCGTCTGGCCCGCGGAAACTGCCGTCCGGATGTTTTTAGCGGCAGGTACACGCTTTTTACCGATTTTTGGCCTGCATGAAGCGATGGTTATTACACGTATTATTCTGGGTGGCCTATACCCTGCAGGATGCCCTGATGGAATACACCTGGTCTGCCGCCATGATGGCGGGCGTTCCGGAAGGGAAACGTTTCCTCGTCGCCCTGCACGCCGCTGCGGCCGCCACGCTTCCCAAGCTCACCGTCACTTATTTCGTGCTGTACGCCGCCATCCCGCAGGTGCTGAAAGATAAACGCAATATCGCGTGGACCGCCCTGCAGGTGCTGGTCATGATGGCCGTGGCGCTCGTGCTCTACCGCATCGTGTTCGTCTATTACATCAGCGGCATCGTATATGCGGGCATGAGCAAACCCGGCGCGCTTTTCTCACCGGCCAGGCTGCTGCTCGGCGTAATGGATATCGGCTTCGTATGCGCCAGCGCGGTCGCCTTCAAGCTGTTGCGCATGCAGCTTTCGGCCAGGGTCAGGGAGAAAGACCTGGTGAAGGAAAAGCTGGAAACGGAACTGAAGTTCCTGCGGAACCAGACCAACCCGCATTTTCTTTTCAACACGCTTAATAACATTTACGCCCTCACCCGCAAAAAAAGCGACCAGGCGCCGGAGATCGTCATGAAGCTTTCCAAGCTGCTGCGTTTCATGCTTTACGAATCCGGCAAAGGCATGATCACTATGGCGGAAGAGATCAGGATGATCAACGATTACCTGGACCTGGAAAGGATCCGCTATAACAACCGCCTGAACATCACCTTCACGCAGAGCATAGACCAGGAACAGTATCCCGTTGCGCCCCTGCTGCTGATGCCTTTCGTGGAGAACGCTTTTAAGCATGGCGTGAGCGAAACCCGGTTCGATTCGTATGTACATATGGACCTCCGCCTGCAGCAAGGCATGCTCACCTTTACAGTGGAGAACAACCGCGAGCACGAAGGGAATAACAGCCAGCACAAGATCGGGCTGGGCAATGTGCGCCGCCAGCTGGAGCTGATGTACCGCGAGCACCAGCTGCTGGTGTTCTCGGAATCCGCCGTTTTTAAAGTAGTATTGACCATCAACCTGGACAGTCATGCAAAGATTTAACTGCATCATCGTGGAAGACGAGCCGCTGGCAGCCGAAGTGCTCAGCGATTACATCCGCCAGGTGCCTTTCCTTGAGCTGAAAGCCGTTTGCGCGGACGCCATTTTTGCGATGGAAGTATTGCAGCGGGAAGAAGTACACCTCATTTTCCTGGACATCCACCTGCCCAAGCTTAAAGGGCTGGCCTTCATCAAAGCGCTCAAATACCCGCCGCAGATCATCATCACCACGGCTTACCAGGAGTATGCGCTGGAAGGGTATGAGCTGAATGTGACGGACTACCTGCTCAAACCCATCGAGTTCAGCAGGTTTCTCACGGCGGTGAACAAAGTGCGCCAGCAGCCGCAGCATGCGGCCGTAACGCCCGTGCCCGTACAGGTCGCGAAGCCGGAGCGGGCTTACCTGTTCTTCAACGTCAGCAAAAAGAAAGTAAAAGTATACCTCGACGAGATACTTTATATCGAAAGCCTCAAGGAATACATCGGCATCACTACCCATAAGCAGACCATCCTCACGAAGTTCCAGCTGGGCGAAATAGAAGAGCTGCTGGCCCGGAACAATTTTATCCGCATCCACCGCTCGTTCATTGTCGCGAAAGACAAGATAGACGCGTTCACCGCTACCGACATCGAGATCAACGGCAAGCCCATTCCCATCGGGCGGAGCTATAAGGAACTGGTGCTGAGGGAGCTGTCGTGATACGCTTCCTGCGAACGACCGTTTCCGACCCATGAATGCCATTGCCCGCATCCAAACAGCTGTATATAGACGGAATATCAGGCCCTGTAGAATTCCCCGGGATGGAGGGAAAGGGGCTTGTATATTTGAGGAGACCGCTGTTCCAAGATCTGTATAGTATAGCAACACCGCCCTGGCAGCGCGTTCTCTTGCTTGTATTTTATGCTTATGGGAAAATTGTACGCACAACGGCAGAGCGTTGCGGTTCAGGCACTTGGATGACACCACATGCAGGGGAAAAGACCTGCAGGGAGCCTGGATCGCGGCGTTCTTCCGCGGGGCGGCTTATTTGATCACCAGCTGAACCGTACTGTCGGAACGCTGTTCCAGCAATATTTTCCTTCCTTTCGTCAATTCTTCCAGCAACCCGTTTTTGTAATGTCTTACAGTGAGCAGTTCAAGGCCTTCGTTATAGGAGATCTTGAACCCCTGGTGCAGCGCCTTGATGAGCAGCTCTATCTTCTCCGGGTTGTTGTCTATGCAGCAGGAAAAAGTGATGGCGGCATTCTGCGTAAGGTTGATCTTGATCTTTTTGTCGTGGAAGATCTCGTAAATATCGCTGATCTTGTCTTCGGTGATGAATGAAAAATCACGGGAAGTAATGGAGATCAGCACCTGGTTCTTCTTCAGCACGATGATGGGCGGAAGCTTGCGGTTGTCCGCGTCCTGCCGGATGACGGTGCCGGGAAGGTCCTTGTCCAGGAAACACTTTACGTACAGGGGTATTTGTTTGTTCTGTAAAGGCTTGATGGTCTTGGGGTGGATCACCTGGGCGCCGTAATACGCCATTTCGATCACTTCGCCGTAGGCGATCTCGGGAATGTTGATGGTGTCCGCAAACAGCTTCGGGTCCGCATTTTTAAGCCCTTCCACATCCTTCCAGATGGTCTGGCTTTCGGCATTCAGCAGGTTGGCGAATACGGCAGCGGAGAAGTCGCTGCCTTCGCGGCCGAGGGTTACGCTTTCGTTCTGATCGGTGCTGCCGATGAAACCCTGTGTTATCACGATGTCTACTGCATTAAAAAGCGGCAGCACCTTTTGGTTCACCTGCATTTCGGTCACTTCCCAGTTGATGTTCGCATCGCGGAAATTATCGTCTGTGCGGAACACGTCCCGCACGTCCAGCCAGGTATTGGTAATGCCCGCTTCGTTGAAATATGCGCTCACGATGGCGGTGCTCAGCAGCTCGCCGAGGCCTACCAATTGGTCGTAATAATAATCGTAGTTGCGCAGGGGCTTTTCGCCGAGGGTCCATTCCGCTTCGGTGAAGAACTGCTGCAATTGTACGAACAGCGGGTGCTCGCGCGTGCCGAGGAGGTTTTCGGCGGTCTGTATATGCTGCTGCTCGATATTGTAGAGCAGCTGCGCGGCAATTTCCCTTTTGCGCATGAAATAGTTCTGAGCCACCTTTTCCAGCTCGTTGGTAGTTTTGCCCATCGCTGAGATCACGACAAGCAGCTTTTCGCCGGGGAATGACTGGATGATCTTACCCACCTGTTGTATGCGCTCAATAGTTTCTAAACTTGCGCCGCCAAATTTGAAAACCTTCATAAGGATAAACCTCTTCTTTTAAAAAATATCCCGCAAAAGTACATCAATTGTAGAATTGTTTGAAAATCTCTTTCCGGGGGAATGACCGTATCCCGATAAAACCCCTTGATTTAGCTTATTTTAGCGCACCCAAACCAAAACACGTATATGAAAATGAACCAACGGGTGATGACGCTGGACGAGTTCACGATCCAGGAGCTGCGCAATTACCCCGGCGCTACAGGCCAGCTTTCGGGCCTGCTGAGAGATATCGGGCTGGCTTCCAAAAGAGTGAATGTGGAAGTAAACAAGGCCGGCATCGCGGATATACTCGGCGAAGCCGGTAAAACCAATGTGCAGGGCGAGTCCGTAAAGAAACTGGACGAATTTGCCAACGATCAGCTCATCAACGCCTTGCGCAACAGCATTTACTGCTGCGGGGTGGCTTCAGAAGAAAATGAAGAATTCATTGCGTTCGACGATGAGCTTTCCATGAACTCGAAATACGTGGTGCTCATGGACCCGCTGGACGGTTCGGGCAATATCGATGTGAATGTGTCCATCGGCACCATATTCTCCGTTTACCGCCGCCTTTCCCCCAACGGCAGCCGCTGTACGCTGGAAGATTTCCTGCAGCCAGGCAGCCAGCAGATTGCCGCGGGTTACATCATTTACGGCTCTTCCACCATGCTGGTTTATGCCACCCGCCGCAGCGTGCAGGGCTTTACGCTGGACCCTTCCATCGGAGAGTTTTGCCTGAGCCACCCCAACCTGAAGGTACCGGAAGACAGCGATATCTTTTCCGTGAACGTGGGTTATTACCACCTGTACCAGGAAAATGTGCGCAAAGCGATAGACCTCTTCATGGCCAAAGACAGCAACCAGAAAGTATACCGCCACCGTTTCGTGGGCTGCATGGTGTCTGAGATACACCGCACCCTCATCCAGGGCGGCATTTTTATGTATCCCGTTTTCGGGAAATACACACAAGGCCGTTTGAGGCTTTGTTATGAATGCAATCCAATGTCGTTTCTCATGGAAAAGGCGGGGGGCATGGCCATTGCGGATGGGGAGCGCCGTTTGCTGGACATCAAGCCTACCGAGCTGCACCAGCGCATCCCGATCTTTATCGGTTCGCGCAAGATGGTGGAGGCGGTAAAAGAAGTGCTGCGTTAAACTTTTCAGGGATCCGGCAGTCTTAGCGGCATAGCCGGTTCCACCGGAACGGCGATCCGTTAACTTTTGGCCTGATATTGGATCAGACAATTTTTGGTATTAAAAAACCGTTCTAAGAAACATGTTTAA
>CBFHAF010000433.1:0-4778 GCA_965653435.1 uncultured Chitinophaga sp. | reverse complement strand
TGGTTTATTAAATGATAAGATCACTGTGAAAGTGAGCCAGGAAGATTACCTTCCCAATTTCGAGAAAGCTGTGAAGCATTTTTCCAAAAATGCAAGCATCCCGGGGTTCCGGAAAGGCCAGGTTCCTGCCGGCATGATCAAAAAAATGAGCGGTCAGGCCCTCTTCCAGGATGAGGTGCTGAAGACCGTAGAAAAGGAACTGATGGGTTACCTTCAGCAGGAAAAGCTGGAGATCTTCGCCCAGCCCCTGTCTCTGGATACAGAAGCCAAATCACTCGATTACGCGCAACCTTCCGAATATAATTTCGAGTTCGAAGTAGGCCTGAAGCCTTCTTTCGATGTAGACGGCCTGCTCGCCAAAACCACGCTCACCCGTTATAATGTGAAAGTAACGGATGAAGTGGTGAACCAGGAGCTGGAGCGCCTTCAGCTGAAAGGCGGCAAAATGTCCGAGCCCGAAACCATCACTTCGGAAAATAACGTGCTCAGCCTGGAATTCATTGAAACAGACGCAAAAGGCAACGTAGCTGAAGGCGCTGAAAAGAAAGAGAATTCCCTGCTGGTAAAATCCTTCTCCGAAGCCGCGCAGAAAGAACTGCAGGGCAAAAAAGCCGGCGACACCCTGGTGATCCAGCTATCTAAAGCATTCGACAAAACCCAGGCTGAAGCCATCGTAAAAGACCTGGGCCTTGCCAACGACAAAGATTCCCTGAAAAAATACTTCCAGCTCACGATCACCAAAGTAGGCCTGATCGAAAAAAGAGAGCTGAACGAAGAATTCTTCAACGAAGTGTATCCCGGCCAGGAGATCAAAACAGAAGAGGCATTCAGGGAAAAACTGAGAGAAGAGATCGGCAAGTACTGGAAGCAGGAAGCTACCAACCACATGCACAACGATCTGTTCGAAACCCTGGTGCACGAAACACCGATCGAGCTTCCCAAAGATTTCCTCAAACGCTGGCTGCAGAAAGGCGGTGAAAACCCCAAAACAGCCGAGGAAGCCGAAAAAGAATACCCGAGCTTCGACCATCAGCTGCGCTGGACCCTGATCAGCGACAAACTGATCCGTGATAATTCCCTGGAAGTTTCCTTCGAGGAACTGAAAGAAAGCGCCCGTGCCAAGATCATGGGGTACTACGGCCTTGGCGGCGAACAGGCAGAGTGGCTGGACAGCTACCTGGAACGCCTGCTGCAGGACGAGAAGTATGTGGACCAGACCTACCGCGAAATGATCACCCAAAAGCTGTTTGACTGGGCCGAAACGAAGGTGAACGTAAAAGAAGAGGAAATTTCTGCAGAAGATTTCGTTAAATTACCTCATAAACATCACCATCATGAACATTAATAACAACGAATTCAGGAAATATGCCATCCAGCACAGAGGAATCAGCAGCCTGGTTGTAGATAGCTACGCACGAGCCCACCAACACCAGATCAATTCCCTGACGCCGTATATCATCGAGGAACGCCAGCTGAACGTTACCCAGATGGACGTGTTCTCCCGCCTCATGGCAGACAGGATCATCTTCCTGGGCGACCCCATCAACGATTACGTGGCTAACGTGATCACCGCCCAGCTGCTGTTCCTGGAATCAGCAGACCGCAACCGCGATATCCAGATGTATATCAACAGCCCCGGCGGCTCCGTATACGCCGGCCTGGGCATCTACGATACCATGCAGATCATCAGCCCCGAAGTGGCCACCATCTGTACCGGTATGGCCGCTTCCTTCGGCGCCGTGTTACTCGTAGCCGGTTCCAAAGGCAAACGCACCGCGCTGAAACATGCCCGCGTAATGATCCATCAGCCCCATGGCGGCGCTGAAGGCCAGACCTCCGATATCGAGATCACCGCCCGCGAATTCGTTAAGCTGAAGAAAGAGCTGAACGAGATCATCGCCACACATAGCGGCCAGTCCGTGAAACGCGTGGAAAAAGACGGTGACCGCGACTACTGGATGACTGCAGACGAAGCGAAGGAATACGGCATTATCGACGACGTTCTGGAAAAGAACCCGAAGAAAAAAGCCGCGGAAAATAACAATCCTCAGTAACACTGAAACGTCCCGCCCCGGCGGGACGTTTTCGTTTTCAACCCCTTCGGGAACAAGAGTTTACCTTTTTTCACCCCTACAGGCGGTGAGACTTTCTTTTTCATCCTCCCCGGGAAAAAATGCTTAATTTTGTTGTCCCTTCAAGGGACACAGCCTTCATATTAAAATTATTTAGATGAAAGAATCCAAGATTCGCTGTTCTTTCTGCAACCGTAACAAAGACGAAGTAAGGATACTGATCGCCGGAGCGGAAGGGCATATCTGTGAGAACTGCGTGGCAAACGCCCAGGAGATCATAGAACAGGAATTGAACCCGGGCGGGGAAGCCAAAAAGGCCACTCCTTCCCATTTCGTTCCCAAAGTTGCCAAACCGGTAGAGATCAAGCATTTCCTGGACGAATATGTGATCGGGCAGGATGACGCCAAGAAAATACTGGCCGTAGCGGTATACAACCACTACAAACGCCTTAACCAGCAGGTTACGGAAGACGATGTGGAGATCGAAAAGAGCAACCTGATCATGGTGGGTGAAACAGGCACCGGTAAAACCCTCCTGGCCAAATCCATCGCCAAGCTGCTGAATGTGCCCTTCACCATCGTGGACGCCACCGTGTTCACGGAGGCCGGTTACGTTGGCGAAGACGTTGAAAGCATTCTCACCCGCCTGCTCCAGGTGTGCAACTACGATGTGGAAGCCGCCGAGAGAGGCATCGTGTATATCGATGAGATCGACAAGATCGCACGCAAGAGCGACAACCCTTCCATCACCCGCGACGTGAGCGGCGAGGGCGTGCAGCAGGGCCTGCTAAAGCTGCTGGAGGGCACGGAAGTGCTCGTTCCCCCGCAGGGCGGCCGCAAACACCCCGAACAGAAGCTCATCAAGGTGAATACACAGAACATCCTCTTCATCTGCGGCGGTGCGTTCGACGGTGTGGACCGCATCATTTCCCGCAGGATACAGACGCATTCCATCGGTTTCACCGTAAACAAGGAAAAGGAAGAAGACGCGCGCAAGCACATCCTCCGCTATGTGAATTCGCAGGACCTGAAACAGTTCGGCCTCATACCCGAGCTGCTGGGCCGCCTGCCTATCGTGACCTACCTGAATACGCTGGACAAGGAAGCGCTGGCCGCCATCCTCACCGAGCCGCGCAACGCGCTGGTGAAACAGTATAAAAAGCTGTTCAGGGTGGAAGGTATCGAGCTGTCCTTTACGCCTGACGCGGTGGATTACATCGTGGACAAAGCGCTGGAATACAAGCTGGGCGCACGCGGCCTCCGTTCCATCTGCGAGGTGGTACTGGCAGACGCGATGTTCAACCTGCCTTCCGCGAACGAAAAAACATTTGTGCTCACACGCGAATATTGCGCAGAAAAGCTGGATAAGAGCACACTGGTAACCTTAAAAGTAGCCTAAAACAAACCTCATGCAGGAATTGATCCAACAACTGAAAGAAAAGGCCGGTATCTCAGACGAGCAGGCCGTTAAAGCGATAGAAGCCGTGAAGGATTTTGTGAAGAGCAAATTGCCCCCGGTGATCGCGGGCAACGTGGATGCATGGTTCGAAGGAATGGCCGGCAGCGCTGCTTCAAAGCAGAACGCTGCGGACGATTTCCTGGATTAAGCCGGCAGGCTCAGGCTGCCCGGAAGATGGAGCGGTAAGCATCGTAACAGAAGCACAGCGCCAGGTCTCCCAGGTTCTTCAGTGATGAGAGGATCAATAAAAGCATGTGATGATATTTAAGCAGAGACGCCTTCGGGCGTCTCTTGTTGTTTATAATACATTTCCAGTTCTTTCGCAGCCCCGCTCCTCTTCGCCCTTTTGGCGAGAAAGCCGTACAGCCATACCTGGAGTTTGTGCGGCAGGAAGGTCAGGTAACTTTCACCCAACTCCAGCAAAACCGCCAGGTGGCCCAGCTTTTTGGGTATCCCTTTTTTATTCACTTTTCCATCCACCGCCAGCCCGTAGGCCACCCGCAGGCAGGCTTCAAACTGCCTCGCCGGTTTCACCGTCACTTTAAACACCACCTGGTGTTTGGTGCTTGGGTTAAAAAAGCGATGCTGCATATGAGACGGCACAGATGCCGTTCCACCCCTACTCAGGAAAAGAAATTCTTTTCCGGCGCGCAGGCCCAGTTCCCCTTCCACTACTTCGAAATGTTCCGTGAAGGTGGTATGGTAGTGCAGGTCAACTCCGCCGCCAGGCGCCAGTTCCACCAGTACTGTTACGTGCGAGCCGCCGGTTTCTTCGGTCGTTTCAAGGAAAGTGACGGTATCTCCGACATAAGGATTCGAGATCGTACGCGGTAAAGGCATGTTTAAACGTTTTAAGGCTGCAGGAGGTTACAGCGTTTTGAGATAGAGATAGATCGCCTGTATTTCTTCATCCGTATATTTCTCCGTCATCTTCCAGGGCATGTCGCTGTTCTGCAGCTGGCGCCCGTCGGGCGTTTTGCCCGTGCGCAGCACTTTGTTGAACTCATCCAGCGACCATTTGCCGATGTTGCCGGAAGCGGTGATATCGCGCGAGGGTGTGCCCCCGGGTACCGGGCTGGGGCCGCCTTTCAGGTCCGGCTTGTGGCAGCCCGTGCAGGACATGGAGAGATTCTGCCAGTATTCCGGCGTGGGACCACGCTTCACGGCTGCGGCGGGCTTGTAATGATGGTCGATCTGCTGGGCGGTTATCAGCGGAAGTTTATCCAGTCCCGACATTTCATTTCCGT
>CBFHAF010000432.1:0-4790 GCA_965653435.1 uncultured Chitinophaga sp. | reverse complement strand
TTGCCGTTAATGATCAACCCGCGCACCAACCGCGTGCATACTTCCTACAACCAGGCGGTGGCGGTTACCGGGCGCCTCAGCTCCAACAACCCGAACCTTCAGAATATTCCCATCCGCACGGAAAGGGGCCGCGAAGTGCGCAAGGCGTTCGTGCCGCGCAGCCCGGAATTTACCCTGCTCTCTGCGGATTATTCGCAGATCGAACTGCGCATCATCGCCGCCATTTCGGAAGATGAAAATATGATGGAAGCTTTCCGCAGCAAGCTGGACATTCACACAGCCACCGCGGCAAAGGTCTACGGAGTTGACCTTTCCGATGTAACGCCCGATATGCGCCGCGCCGCCAAAAGCGTGAACTTCGGCATCATCTACGGCCAGAGCGCCTTCGGCCTCAGCGAAAACCTGGGCATCCCGCGCAGCGAGGCCAAAAGCCTTATCGACAACTACTTCGCACAATACCCCTCCATCAAAAAATATATGGAAACGCAGGTGCGGTTCGCGCAGCAGACCGGCTACGTGCAAACCATGATGGGGCGCAAGCGCTGGCTGAAAGACATTAATTCTTCCAATGCCGTGGTGCGCGGGTTCGCAGAACGGAACGCCATCAACATGCCCATCCAGGGAACGGCGGCGGACCTGATCAAGCTGGCGATGATCTCGCTGCACAAGACCTTCCGGGAACACAATTTCCGCTCCCGCATGATCCTGCAGGTGCATGACGAGTTGGTGTTCGACGCTCACCTGGACGAAGTGGAGACCATCAGGCCCATCATCATAGAAGGTATGCGCAAAGCCATGCCCATGCTGGCTGAGAAGCTGCCCATCGATGCGGAAATAGGCACCGGTAAAAACTGGCTCGAAGCCCACTAAGCGTATTTCCCGGGAGCGGTTTGCTCCCGGGAAATACGCTTGAAAAAATGACAGGGTATATTGTTAGCCCTCCTGCCAATATGCACCCAAAATTCTGTCAATTCTTTCCTGGCATACCCCTTGCATTTCCGAGAATCGTTTACTAGTTTTCATATATGATCCAAACCTCGAGGTTACAATTGTTGCCCTGCACGTTAAAGTATTTTGAAGCGGCTTTGCATGGGAATGAAGCATTAGCACAGATATTGGGTGCAGACGTGCCGGAACAGTGGACGGAGTTTCCTGAAATGGTGTTGGTGGCTTACGATAAATTACGCAACGACCCGGCTCTGCTGGGTTGGTTCTTTTACCTGGCCATTCACCGGGCAGACAACCGGCTGATAGGCACCGGCGGTTTCAAAGGCCGCCCCGATGCCAACGGAGTGGTAGAGATCGGCTATGAAGTGTCTTCCGCATACAGGGAGCAGGGATATGCTACTGAAATGGCTGAAACCCTCATCCGTTTTGCTTTCAGTCACTCCTATGTGAATAAAGTGATCGCTCACACCCTTGAAGAATATAACGCTGCGGTTAAAGTGCTGCAAAAAGCAGGCATGCATTTCGCCGGCGCCGTAAACGGCACCGATGCGGGCGAGCTCTGGCGCTGGGAGATCGGCCGTGAACAATTTGAAGCCGCAAATACCGCTCATCAATCCTCCTGAGGCCCGTTAGCCGGTGACCCTTACATTTGCTGCTTTATAAACCAACTAAAGCAAGAGCATGAAGAAATTGTTGCTGAGCGCCGCGGTATTATGGGGCATGACCGCCGCCGCACAAACTATCCCGCAAACCAACAAGGAAGGCAGCCAATACCAGTTCACCGTTCTCCGGAACCTGGACGCCTATGCCGTACAGAACCAGGGTCAGACCGGCACCTGCTGGTCGTTTTCAGGCCTTTCATTTTTTGAATCAGAACTGATCCGCAAGGGGAAAGGCAAAGACCTTAACCTGAGCGAAATGTTCGTGGTGCGCAAAAAGTACCCGCTGAAAGCCGCCAACTAAGTGCGCATGCACGGCAAAGCCAACTTCGGCGAAGGCGGCGGGTTCCCCGACGACCTGCTGTGCCTGAAAAAATACGGCCTCGTTCCGCAGGAAGCATACGACGGCAACCGTCAGAAAACCTACAACCACGCCGAAATGCTCGGCCTGATGGAACCCATGGTCAAAAAGCTGGGCGAATCCAATACCGTGAACCCCAGCTGGCAGAAAGCGCTGGAAGGTGTGCTGGACGCATATATCGGCGCTACGCCGGAGAATTTCCAATACAAAGGCAAATCTTACACCCCGCAGTCTTTCGCGAAAGAGCTCGGGCTGAATGCAGACGATTATGTGATCGTTTCCTCCTTCAGCCACCATCCCTTCTACGAACAGTTTGTGCTCGAGGTGCCGGACAACTGGAACTGGGAAAAAGTATACAATGTACCACTGAACGACTTCACCGCGATTGCCGAGCAGGCGGTAATGAACGGGTATTCCATTGCCTGGGCGGCAGACGTGAGCGAAAAAGGATTTTCTTATAAAGACGGCCTGGCCATCGTTCCCGGGAAAGACTGGGCCGATTATTCAGCCAAAGAACGCGAAGAGCTTTTCACACAGCCCGCGAAAGAAATGACCATCACGCAGGAGAACCGCCAGCTGGCCTTCGATAATTACGAAACGCAGGACGATCATGGCATGCACATCACCGGCCTGGCGAAAGACCAGCAGGGTAATAAATTCTTTATCGTGAAAAATTCCTGGGGAACCGCCGGAAGCCCGTGCAATGGCTATTTCTACGCCTCCATGCCGTATTTCGCGTACAAAACGACCTGTTACATGGTGAACAAAAAAGCGATCCCCGCTGCGCTCGCCAAAAAGATGGGTATCTAAAAATATTCAACGGGCATTTCCCGTGAGAAGCCGTCCCCGCCGGGGCGGCTTTCTTTTTTTTAACTGATCTCCTCCCAGCTGCCGGCGCCTTCCCTTACCAGTTCCGGCTCGGGGCCCGTGCAGTCTATCACGGTTGAAAACACCATGCCGCCGGGGCCGCCGTCTACCACGATGTCCACCAGTTTCCCGAATTTGTCGTGGATGATCTCCGGGTCCGTATATTCTTCCACGTATTCTTCTATCGGCAACGATGTGCTCATGATAGGGTTGCCCAGTTCTTTTACCAGTGTACGGCAGATAAGATTATCCGGCACGCGGATACCTACGGTATCCCGTTTGGTCTTGAGCATTTTAGGCACCTGCCGGCTGGCGGGCAGGATAAACGTGTATGGCCCGGGAAGGGCTTTTTTCAGGAGGCGGAACAGCGGTGTGTCCACGCTTTTGGTATAGTCCGTGAGGTGGCTCAGGTCGTAGCAGATGAAGGAAAAATGCGTTTTCTTCGGATCCATCCCTTTTATCCGCGCAATCCTTTCCACGGCCTCGTGCTTGAAGATGTCGCAGCCCATGCCGTACACGGTGTCGGTGGGATAGATCACCACGCCGCCGTCGCGGAGGCATTCGATGATGGTCTTCAGGTTGCGCGGATTCGGATTTTGCGGATGCAGTTCTAGTCTCATGAGCCTTGGTTTATACTATGATAACAATCTGTCCCGTTGTTATGTTGCCGGTGGAAATTACACATTCAATCGGAAAGATAAAATGCAATAATCTTGCTAACTTTCCGCCCGGTTTGAAAACTACCCGGATGAAATTAAAAGGAATCGTCCCCAGGACCTGGCGGCTGTTTAAAAGAATCTTCCTCATACTGTTCGTTGCGCAACTGTTGTACATTATCCTGTTACGCTGGGTGAATCCCCCGATTACCGTTACCATGATCAGCAGCTGGTTCAGCCTTTGGGGCACCGGTAAAAGTTTTAAAAGGGATTATGTGAACCTGGATGAAATGAGCCAGCACGTGAAGCTGGCCGTTATTGCCAGCGAAGACCAGCTGTTCCCGGACCACGACGGGTTCGACTTCAAGTCCATCGAAAAGGCGATGAAGCACAACCAGAAAAGCAAGAAGATCCGCGGCGCCAGCACCATCAGCCAGCAGGTGGCCAAGAATGTATTCCTCTGGCAAGGCCGGAGCTACATCCGTAAAGGGCTTGAAGTGTATTTTACTTTTATGATCGAAAAGATCTGGGGCAAAAAACGTATCCTCGAAATGTACCTGAACGTGGCCGAAATGGGTGAAGGCGTATTCGGCGTGGAGGCCGCCGCGCAGGCAAACTACCATAAGCCCGCAGCCAGCCTTAACCGGGAAGAATCCGCCATGATAGCGGCCTGCCTGCCCAATCCCGTAAAATATACAGTGAATCCGCCAGCCCGCATCACCGCATGGCGCCAGCGGAGAATACTGCTGCAAATGCGGAATCTTGCGCCCGATCCGGATATTGCGGAGCTGATAAAGTAATGTTTATCAGTAACTCAGTTTTCTGATGGAACTTTGAATAAAATCAGGATACTGGCCGGCTTCTCGTTTCAGCGCATCAATTTTGTTTTTTACAGATTCTCCGTTCTGGTTATAACAATAGCCGGCGTACACCATAAAAAGCAGGCTCCTGTTGAAATTATCCAACTGCCCGTCTTTTATCATGGATAAGATCCTTTTCTCGAATTCAGCAGGCTGTTTTGTTTCGCTGAACGCCCTGCCAATGCGCGTCGCGTTGCCTTCGTAATGTTGTGTGACCCCGTAATGAACCCTGAAAACGCTGCCCAGTAACAGATCCTGCGTAGCAATACCCAGCGTTTCCAGCTCGCGGAGGTACGTTTTCCGTCCGTCCTGCGCATAACTGCCGTCGCTTTGCCGGTCGAAATAGTCGTTCATAATATTCAGGTGCGCTTTGATGAACACCGGCCACTGGTACGCCTGTGAAGCCAGCACCGCTATATCGCGGGCATGAAAGCGTGGC
>CBFHAF010000431.1:0-4797 GCA_965653435.1 uncultured Chitinophaga sp. | reverse complement strand
TGGGTGTTGTTGGCAATAGGCCGGGCGCTGAGCCGGGGCCAGATGGAGTAAAGGTCCCTGTTGCTTTCGGACCAGTGATCGTCCGCATAGGCTTTCAGCAAAGCACGGTCGTTCACGAACGGCGCCGTAGAATCGGGATTGATCCAGAACGACTCGCGTGCAAGGCCCTGGAAGAAAGCGGAAACATCGAAGTTCTTATACCCCAGGGAAAAACCGAAGCCGTACACGATCTCCGGCGTGGTAGGGTAACCGATAGGCACCCTGTCGCGCGTGGTGATCTGCCCGTCGCCGTTCACATCGTGGTATTTGATGTCTCCCGCTTTGTATTCGCCAAAACCCTGCAGCGGCGAATTGGCCACTTCCGCATCGTCGCCGAACAGGCGCTCTGCAATGTACCCCCACTGCTGGGAAAGCGGGTAGCCTACGCGGGAAAGATATTTCTCCACGTAATCCGGCTCTTCATATACATTGAATTTGCTGGTGGCATAGGTGAAGTTGCCGCGAGCCTGCAGCCAGAGGTTTGTGTTAAAGCTGTGACTGTAATCTACTGACAGGTCGAAGCCTTTTCCGGAAGCCTCTCCCAGGTTCGCCTGCACGTCTGCGTTGCCGAGCAGCCCCATCGTAACGGGAATGGAGGCCCTGTTCATGAGGATGTTTTTTCTTTCTTCCGTGTAGATATCCAGCAGGATGTTCAGCTTGTTGAACAGTCCCACTTCAATGCCCCAGTTGGTCTTCTTCGCGGTTTCCCAGGTAATGTCGTTGTTGCCGTAGCGGTGTATGAAGATTCCCGGCCTGGTATAAGCGAAATCGGTGCCGAAAGACATGCTGCGGAACCCGTCGTTCATATTTACATCGGCCAGGTATAGGAAGCGGGATTTTTCGTCGCCGATGGCGTCGTTGCCCACGAGGCCGTAGGTAGCGCGCAGCTTCAGGTTGCTCACGGTGTTCAGGAAAGGTTTGAACCATTTTTCGGCAGACACCAGCCAGGCGGCGCCCACAGAGGGAAAGAAACCGAAGCGCTGGGCTTCGTAGAACCTTTCCGTACCGTTGTACCCGAAATCGTATTCAAAGAAATAACGCTGGTCATAGGCATAGGTAAGGCGGCCGGAAACGCCGATATTCCTGCTAGGCAGCGAAAGCTGAAGGGAGCCGGCATTCGCGGCCACTTTGTTGTTCATCAGGAACACGAGCATGCCGCTTACGTTATGTTTATCGTTGAAAGTGCGGTTATAGTTGGCTGTGGCCTGCAGGTAGGTGGTAGACCTGATGATCTTGTCACCCTCGGAGTAGTTCAGGTATTCCGTACCGGTATTGGGGTTCAGCATGGTGAGGGCATACTGGTCCTCATACTTGTCGTAGTTGGAAATGGTATACCAGAAAGGATTGTAGAAGCGGGACACGTCGAAGTAAGACTCGCGCGATGTATTGAACAGCACATGCACATTAAGCCCTTCGGTGACGAAGGCGAGGTTCTGCTTCAGTTCGAACTGCGCCTGCAGCTTGGAGCGGGTATATTCCCTGTAGCCCTTTACCATATCGGCGTACGGGTTGATGTAATTGCCGTTGCCGAAATTGCCGAACATGATGTGCTGCACGTACTTGTGTGCGTCATCTACGGGATAATAGGCCGGGAACAGCACGGGATTGGACTGCACAACTTTTTTATACATGCTGGTGCCCCCGTCCAGCGGCCCGTTGTAATCGTCGAACACGCCGGAGAGCCGGATGCCCACTTCGGTGGATTTTGTGAGGTTGATATTGACGTTCGTGCGGAGGGAGTAAGTGTTCAGCCGGATGTTGTTATTGAAATTATTGCGTTTGTCCACTTTCAGGATGCCGTTATCGCGGTTCATGGCGGCTGCCAGGTAATAACGGGCCACTTTGCCGCCGCCGGATACGTTGAAGTTGGCGCGCTGGTTCATGGTGGATTTTTTGAACAGCTCGCCGCGCCAGTCTGTAGCCGGGTAAACGTACGGATTTTTACCTGCTACGGTGTTGTCTATCTTGGCTTCTGAATAAGGCAGCTGGCCCAGCGGGTCGCGGGTGAGCACGGCTTCGTTGCCCAGGCGCATATAGGTAACAGGGTCCGCCAGTTCCACGTTTTCCGTGGGCGCGGAATTGGAATTCTCTATCCTGACGGATACGCGGGCTTTGCCTTCCACCCCTTCCTTGGTGGTGATAAGGATCACGCCGTTTGCACCCCTTGCGCCGTAAAGCGCGGTAGATGTGGCGTCTTTCAGGATGGAAAAGCTGGCAATATCATCCACCGTGAGGCGTGCAAGGTCCGTGGTGGTGGTCTCGATGCCGTCTATCAGGATCAGGGGGTCTTTTTTGTAACCGAAAGTGGTCACGCCCCGGATAAAGAAGTCCGCATTGTCTGCCCCCGGCTCGCCGCTGCGCTGGTAGGCGATCACCCCGGCCAGCCTGCCCGCGAGCGCGGTGGTGAGGTTGCTGGATGGAACTTTCAGCTCTTTGGGATTGATGGTGGTCACAGCGCCTACCACTTCCCTTTTCTTTTGCGTGCCGAAACCTACGATCACCGTTTCTTCCAGCTGGCTGGAAGCGATGGCCAGCTGCACGTTGATCACGTCGCGGCCGCTGATGGGGATCTCCTGGCGGTCGTAGCCGATCATGCTGTATACCAGCACGGTAGCGCCATCCGGGATATCGAGCACGTATTTGCCGTTGAGGTCTGTGGTGGTGCCAATGCTGGGCGCGCTGTTCACGGAGATGGTCACGCCGGGCAGCGGCATGCCGGTGGTATCCGTTACGGTGCCCCGCACGTCTTTTTTGATGGCAAGGCTTCCCGTTTCACCTTTGGTGGTAATGGCGATCAGGTTGCCTTCCAGCAGCCTGTATTCCAGGTTGGCCATGGGCAGCACGGTTTCCAGCACTTTGAACACGGTTTCGTCTTTCACGGAAAGGTCTATTTTCCGGTCGCTGATCACCTTGCGTTCGCTGAAAATAAAGTGATACTTGGTTTGCGCCTCAATCATCATCAGCACTTTCCGAAGGTCGGCAGACTGTATGTTAAGGGTAACTTTTTCCTGCGAGTGAACGGCACCGGAAACGTGCAGGAACGACAGCAGGAGAAGGCTAAAGGCTAGTTTCATAATCAGGCATACCTTTATTAGTGCATGCGGAGGACTGCAAGCATGCACTAAATGCTTTTTTTTCATAACTTGTATAGAATTAGTTGATTAAATATCCGGAAGCAGCCTACCCTTCACAGTGACTGTTTCCCATTAAAGGCTAATGAACGGGGAATGGCTTCAACATTTCCCGTTTTTTTATACGCTGGTCAATAGGCCATTGATTTTGGTGATCGTTTTAATAAATAGTAACGGTATCGTCTGTGATCCTGTAATTAAAATGTTCCGTAAGCTGGAGCGCCCTGAGCGCCTGTTCCAGCTGCTCTTTCCCGAAAATGCCGGTGAACCGCAGGTACTGGATGGAAGCGCTCTCGAAGCGGATGGTCACGTTGTACCATCGCTCCATTCTTGATGCAAGGCGGCCGAAAGATTCATCCTGGAAGATCAGCCGGTTATCTACCCAGGCGGTTTCGATAATCGCGCTGTCCGCTTTCAGAGAATAAGTAGGTTTCATAATAACGGGCGCCGCCCCGGCGGAAGGTTCCGGGAGGGAATCGGTCTTGTTGGGCACTACCAGTTTTTCCGCCGGCCGCAGCCTGATCTTCTTTTCCGGGCTGTTTTTCAGCTCCACCATCACTTCCCCCGTAATGAGCGTGGCTTCGCTGGCGCTGTCTTCTGGATAGGCCTTGATGTTAAAGCTGGTGCCCAGCACATTCACATGCATGGTTTCCGTATGAACGATAAAAGGTTTCGATGCATCCCTGGCGACGTCAAAAAAAGCTTCCCCCCGCAGGTAAACCTCCCTGGTAGCGCCTTTGAAGCGCATGGGATATTTCAGCTCGCTGTCTGAATTCAGCCACACGGTGGTGCCGTCCGCCAGCTTGAAGTGCGAGCGTGTGCCGCGCACATAGTAATCCGCCCGCAATTCGCCGTCGTCGCCCGACAGCAGGCCTGCGGCCTTTATAATATAACCGGCCGCCGCCAAAAAAAATACGGCCGCCGCCGCCTGCAGCAGGTATGCACGCCACCCTTTACGTGCCGGGCCGGGTGTTTCCTCCGGCCACATCTGCGGGTCTGTTGCATGCATCCGGGCTTTGAGCTGTTCAAAGGCCGATTTGGTATCTTCTTCGTTCTCCCCGCTGTCGTGCCCCCAGAATACCTGCATGGCCTCCGCCTCTTTGCGGAGCTGCGGATCCGCTTTGGCCAGGGCTTCCAGTTCCTGCTTTTCCTCTTCGGTGATGCCGCCGGAAAGCTTCCTGGAAAGCAGCCATAAATACCGTTCTTTTTGCGTTTGCATAAAGCCGCGTTTGCGATCGTTTATTACAAGACACCAAAAAATGACCGGTCTACGTACTGGTGGTGAAAAAAAAATGATACGGCAACGTTAAACAGCGGGGATAGTCGCCCCGCCGCTTCAAACCTGCTGCCGCGATAACGCTCAGATAGCCGAAGCCGCCAGTAAAAGGGAAAGCAGCGCCGTGGTATCCAGGGCTGCGGGAGATGTTTTTTGCCGGGCCGACAGATACGGCTGCAGTACGGCATGCAGGGTTTTCACGGCTTTGAAGAGCTGCGTTTCCACGGTGCGGGGCGAAATATGCATGATCTCGGCCACTTCACGGGGTTTAAAACCTTCCTCGCGCACGAGGCGGAATATCTTGCGCCGCTTGGGCGGCAGCAGCTCCACGGCATTGTCCAGCCGGGAAAG
>CBFHAF010000430.1:0-4803 GCA_965653435.1 uncultured Chitinophaga sp. | reverse complement strand
GGCTTCCTTTATCACTTCCGGTACCGGTACGCCCGGAAAATCCCGTACAGTTACGTCCATGCTGTTATCGCGGTAAAAGCTGGCCAGGCGTTCCCGGTTTTCTTTCGCTTTTTGTTCACGGGCCTTCACACTTTCCGCATAAAGTTCGTCGTAGTTCAAAAAAGCGGTTCCCGATCCCGCAGCCTGTAAAATGGATTCACCGGCAATGTTTTCCAGGAAAAGGACGGTGAGGTGGCCGCGCGCTTTATCGGCCAGGTAACGGTAGCTCAGAAGCTCTTCCTCTGTGAAGTTGAGCGCATCAACTGCGGCAATGATCTTTTTCATGGGTGCGTATTTGAATGCTAATTTACCGTGGAAACGATGCCCGGGAAATGACGGCAGGCCTGCATGCCGATGACAACGATCACCGGGCTCCTGTTCAGCACGGCAATTATGGCGCCGCACGGGCGGCGGAAGCAAGGAGGATGACCTGTATCATTTTCCGGCCGTATATCCGTCATTGACCGGCATGTGCCTTTCAAGAAACTTTGTGCAAAACCGCAGCATGGAAATACGCATGCTGTTTTAACCTTAAACTTGCAAGCCGATGAAAGTGCTATTTTATAGTATCAAGGATTTTGAACAGTCATATATTGAAAACGGCAACCACCGGAGGCATTCTCTTGCAATGACCGGTGAACGGCTCTCCGAAAGCACTGCCCATCTGGCAAAAGACTGCGACGCCATTTGCATCTTTACCGCAGACGATGCATCGGCAGCTGTTTTGCACCTCCTGGCTCAGGCTGGCGTCCGCTACATTGCCATCCGTGCCGCCGGCCACGATAACGTTGACCTTGATGCGGCCAGGAAGCTGAAAATCAGGGTCGCCAATGTTCCTTCCTATTCCCCCCATGCTATTGCAGAACATGCCGTAAGCATGATGCTGGCGATGAACAGAAAAACAGTACTGGCCAATGAACAGGTAAAACAGTATGATTTCACCCTCGGCCACCTTATCGGTTTTAACATGCGCGGGAAAACGGTGGGAATTATCGGCACCGGCCAAACAGGCGCAGCCGCAGCTGCTATCCTCCATGGCTTCGGCTGCCGCCTGCTCGGGTACGACGCCAACCCCAACAGCGACCTGAGCCGGGATTTCGGGCTTCAGTATACAGACCTTGCCACCCTTTGCAGCGAAGCGGACATTATCACCCTGCATTGCTGCCTGAACGGGCAAACACGGCATATGATCAACAGGGATGTGATCGCCACCATGAAAAAAGGCGTTATGCTCGTTAACACCGCCAGGGGGGCCGTCGTTAATGCAAAAGACGTTGCGGACGCCCTTGAAACCGGGCAGATCGGATATTTCGGCATGGATGTTTACGAATATGAACAGGATATTTTCTTTAAAGACCTACGGCTTGCCCAACCCGCGGATAAACTGCTGGCCAGGTTGATGAATATGCCGAACGTGCTGATCACGCCGCACCAGGGATTTGCTACCAGAGAGGCTTTGGGCGTCATTGCGGACGTTACTTTCCACACGCTGGGATGCTGGGAAACGAAACAGGCATCCCGTTATGAACTGAGCGAAGATCCAATAAGCGCCGGGGCGCACAGCCGGCTGTAATGAGGAACAATTTTTTGCACCTTAAAACGTATCTGTCATGCTACCTTCTTTCAACCCGGTGGAATTGCAGGAAAGATTCTGTGAAGGCTTTTCTTTCCATCCTTTCCAGTCACTTGAACAATACGGGCACTTCATCTACAAATGTTATGCAGCGGCCGGCGACATTAAACCGGTTCTGGATTTGCACAGCCAGGAATACGATTTTAACAGCAACCACCCGTCGCTGCTCATTAAAAAGTTGCACCAGCGCGATCTTCCCTGTTCCGGGAAACTGCTGGACCAGCTCCGTTCGTCCGCTAGCATGAGCAAACAGCGCCCCCGTTGCCGTAAGCAACAGGAAGCCATTCATACGCAGTTGGTGGAAGTAATGGATACCTATATGAAAATGCTGGAAATATACCGGCAAAACGTGCTGCAATTTGTAGCCACTCAAATGCTCCCACCCGCCACAGCGGACGACGACGATGGCTACTTCGAGGAAATAGGCCCGGAAACGCTGCAGCAGCTGCAGAAGATCATCAGGGAATTCCTTCACCGTTCCGACGTCATTTGGGCTTTCCTTACCGGTTGCGTGCAAAAAGCGCCGGGCTTTGAAAAGTTGATGCTTACTGAAGAAGAAAAAGGCAGCCTGAAAGAGCTGGCGGACATTATTGCACTGTTGGCTGAACAGCAGGCAAAAACAATTCAAATACTGGAAAACTGGAGAAAACACCGGATGCATTTCAATAACCGGCAGCTGCAGAATTAAGTTAAGAGGTGGGCGTACTCTAAATAGATCGCCGCATGATATTCAAAAGATCATCACCGTTCCTGTCCTGCCCAAAAAAATATAAAATGAAAAAGATATTACTTGCGTTTGACGGAGCCCATTATTCAAAAGGAGCTTTCGAGTTCGCGCGCCGGCTGAATGAGCTCCAGCCTGTATCATTGACGGGCATTTTCCTGCCGAGGGTCGATTTCACCAGGGAATGGGCCTATGCGGCCAGCGGAGCCCCGGCCTTTCTGCCATTGATTGAAGATTACAATGCCGGCCTGGAACAAGAGAGCATACAGTCATTTGAACAAGACTGCATGCGTTACGGCATACCATTCCGAATACATGAGAAGCGTATCGACTTTGCCATGCCTGAATTAAAAAAAGAGACCCGCTTTGCGGACCTGCTGATAGTAGGGAGCGAACGATTTTATGAGAACCTCGGTACGGCGGCACCCAATGAATACTTAAAAATGGCGTTACATGAAGCTGAATGCCCCGTGATATTGGCCCCGGAAAACTTTGCGTTCCCTGAGAGCGTGGTGCTCTCCTACGACGGCAGCGAAGACGCCGCTTTCGCCATCAGGAGCTTCTCCTACCTTTTCCCGGAAATGAGAGCCAGGAACACAGTACTTGTATACGCATCGCCCAGGCATGACCCGGAGATCCCCGAGATGGAATATATTAAAGAACTGTCGTCCGGGCATTTCCCTAACCTGTCGATGCACATACTGGAAGCGGACCCTAAAAAATTCTTTGATACCTGGATCAGCGATATCAGGAACCCGATACTGGTATGCGGGTCTTTCGGCCGATCAGTACTGTCGGAAGCGTTCCGCACGACCTTTGTTTCGGCAGTGATCAAAGATCATAAAATACCGATCTTCATAGCGCACCGCTAGTTGTTAGCTCCGGCCGGCTTGCTTTCGAAGCGGCCGGTCTTTTCTATTATCCTTATGCGGTATACAATAGGGCGCAGCACCGGCGGGGTTTTCTCAGCATCCGGATGGCTAAGCTCATGGCTCATTTCGGGAACTCCGGCCGTTTCACTTACATGGTGGTGCATCAGGTGGCCCACAAGGAACTTCATGGCATAATATCTTTCCTTCGGGTCTGTTACTTCTTCATATTGCCCCCATAGAATTACCGACCGCCAATTGGCAAGGTCATCTATCTCATCCACCTGAAAACATACCAGGGGATTCTTTCGCATGATATCTATCTTTTTGCCCGCCCTGGAATGTATTACCAGGTAAGCACCGTTGAAAGCGTAGCTGACCGGTACAACATACGGTTTCAGGCCGTCTGTGCAGCCGATGCGCCCCGCAGCATGTTTTGACAGGATGGCGTCTATTTGTTCAGGCGTTTAATCTCCCAGCATGAGGTTTAAATTTTAAAGGTTATCATATCCACATCACCAGGGGAAAATCCTGGCGGTGCGGCAGCAATGCGCTCTTCGGGAATACCCGGAAGCTGTAGGTGTAGGCGCCGGACAGGGTAAGCGGAACCTTGGCTGCAAAAACGGCCCTGCTGCCGGTTACGGTGGCCGGGGTGAGTTCCTGTATAAAGTTATAATCTTCTTTGTTGTCTTTGCCGGAAAATACGATCTCCACCCCTATTTCATCAGCCGACAATTCCCCGGTATAAAGGACAATTTTTGCAGGAAGTTCATCACCGAGTTGTAGCGTGGCATGGTCTCCGGCAGGGTGGTCGTTTTGCATCACATGCAACTGGCTCCAGTCTGCCAGGATCTTTTTCTTCCATGCCACCAGTTCGTGCAACAGCTTATAGTCCGCAGCCTGCAGTTTCCTGCTCCGCGCAAACAATTTATTATACAGTTCGCCGTATTCCGTTGCCACCCGTTCCATACTGAATGCGGTGCCAAAACGGGTCATTGCCGCCCTCATCCTGGCGGCCCATTTTTCCGGCAGGCCTTGCCCGTTACGTTCAAAAAAAAGCGGGATGATCTCGTTCTCCAGCATGCTGTAAAGCAGGCCGGCATCCTGCTGGTCCTGCAGCGCTTCGCTTTCATAAACCGCTTCTCCATCCAGCGCCCATCCCGTGCCTTCTTCATAAGCTTCCGCCCACCACCCGTCTTTTACGCTCAGCTGCAACACGCCGTTGACGGCTGCTTTCATACCACTGGTACCGGATGCTTCCCTGCCGGGCCGGGGCGTATTTAGCCAGAGATCGACGCCCTGTACCATTGTAGCCGCCAGTTCCATGTCATAGTCTTCCAGGAATATGACCTTATTCCCGATCCCGGCTGTGGCTGAAGTTGCAGCCACCTGTTTCAGTATGGCCTGGCCCAGTGCGTCTTCCGGGTGGGCCTTTCCTGCCATTACCAGTTGTACCGGCCTGTTTTTATTGCTGAGAATTGCGGCCAGCCGCCGGATGTCCGAAAAAAGCAGCTGCGGCCTTTTATAAGGAGTAAAAC
>CBFHAF010000429.1:0-4804 GCA_965653435.1 uncultured Chitinophaga sp. | reverse complement strand
GCGGTTTATCTGTCCGCTCTGCGGCCTGCTGATGCTTGAGCTGCGGTCGAACTGGCGTTGCGGCCTGTCTGAACCTGCACTCCGGTTAATTTCGCGCCTTGGGGCGGGAGCCGGAGAAGCACTGCGGTCGTACTGGCGCGAAGGAGCCGGGCTGCGTTCGAACTGGCGGGAAGGCGTGGGCCTGTCCTCATTCCTGTTGCGTTCGAACTGCCTTGAGGGTGAAGTTCTATCCACATTTGTGCTGCGGTCGAACTGCCTTGAGGGCGAAGTCCTGTCTACGTTTGTGGTCCGGTCGAACTGGCGGGAGGGCGTGGTCCTGCTTACGTTCGTGCTGCGGTCGAACTGGCGCGGTGTGCCCCGGTTCATGTCCGTACGGTCGAACTGGCGCGGGCGGGTGGTCCGGTAATTCGTGCGGTAGTTATTCACCACCACGCGGTTGCGGCTGTACACGCTCGCCGATGTCACCCGCATGGGGCGATAGATGCGCGGGGCCCGCACAACGCGGTGCGTATGCACTACTACGTACCTCGGGCGGTAACGGTAGCAGATCGGCTCATACACGTGCCATGCCAGGGGCCTCCACGGGCGCCACCATACGGGATAATGATACCACCTCCAGGGAGATACCCAGATGGTGTAATACGGTGCAAACACAAAACGCACTGATGGCCAGAACCATACATTCACTACTAACCCGGAAGGTGCGAAAGCGGCATTGGGACCGTGCGCACTGCCGGAGTAAGCTACATCGTTATAGTTGTTATAAGCGCCATCATTAAAAGCGGTCTCATCATCAAGGGAAGGCTCCACGATCTTCGATACGCCGTAAATGTCCTCATCCCCCACGATTTGGATCACCGCGCTGCTGTTCCCGGTTTTTTCCAGTTCTATCACGGCTACGTCCTGGCTTTCTGAAGCCGACACCAGGGCCTGCAATACGAAAAGCTGCACATCTCCATCCTTTTTATTGATAACGCGGATATAATCGATATTCCCGTCATTGTTCAGATCCAGGTTATTTACGCCATTCTCTTCGTTATTCAGCATTTTCTCAAATTCTTCCGGGTTGCCGGCCTTTTTGAACATTTCCAGCGCGCCTTCAAGGCTGAAGTTGTCCCCGGGCAATCCCGTCGCGTCCTGCGCCTTTACGCCCGTTGTCAGCGCCAGGCTGATCAGAACGGCTGGCAATGAATGTAATATTCTCATACAATAGGCTGTTGTTACATATATAAGACGACTAAAGGAGGGAAAAGTTTATACGGCAGCTATAGCAGAAATGTTAAAGTTTTGACCGGTAAATATTTTTCGCGTATGTAATGGCTTCATTATCAGAATACATGATAAAAATTTAAACTTTTATCAAAATTGGGATTGGTGATGGCCTCCCACCCGCTAATCTTTTCCCAACAGGATATTTACCATTTTCTGGTAGTTATTGATGAAATATTCGTCTTTGTGTTTCTGGCCTTTCGCCAGGGTGATGAATTGATGCAATGCAGAATGGGAGGAGCGGGTGGTGAAATTGAAATACCAGGGTCGATTTTCCCATGCCGTTCTCCCCGGAAAAGTAAGTCACCTTTGGATGGAAGCTGAGCTTTTTCAGCGTTTTCAATGCCGGAAGATTAAAGGGATGCCGGTCCGGGGCAGGAATTTTATCCCTGCGGTAGGTGAGATCAATTAATCCTTTTTTTAAGTTCACGGGTGATGGCAATTTTTTTCAGCAGTTAATTCCGTCGGATCGAATATTCTTAAAACTCTTGGCTCCCGGGCATCCATGAACATTTTTGCCCGGCCCCAAAGGCCGATCTTTCCGATGTCGTCGAATACATTATGTTGTCCGTTGGCATTGATTAAAACCTCGTCCCTGCAAATACCGTCCATATGGTTTTTCTCAATGTAGTTCCAATGATCTTTTATTTCTTCCGCAAAAATAATCGTGAACGCAGGTTGACTGTATTGAACGAGATAATTACCGTCATCCATGAACAACGGGTTGAAATCCGGGTGGGCATGGTATATCCGGTCAAGGGCTATTTTGGCGCTTTCTTCAATATTTTCCACTCTTTCGGCAAAAAAGGCTACCGTTCCATATTGGAAAACTGCGAACTGTAATTTTTCGCTGGTATAAAATTTCGTTTTATCAACGATCAGATCTATATCTATAGGAAGATCAGGCTTCCATGCAGGTTTTGGAGGGAAGTCTTTTTCCTTCATTATTTTATTGAAAAGACTGGTGAACAGGCCCATGCCGGCAAATTACTAATTAAAATAAAACCGGGTTGTATCCGGCTGGTCACTTCCTTTCCTTCAGCCAGCTTTCCAGGATGGAGGCCTGCAATGCATCAGGGTTTTGCATGCGGGTTATGTTGAAAGAAGTGTCCATAACAAGCCCTGCATAAGCAAGGTATTTTTGATAGTTCAGCTCTTTGGTGGTGTAGATATAATCGAACAGCTCATCCAGCCTGGTACCTGCCGTTTTTTCAATAACCGCCCGCAGTTCCTGTTCGGTGAACCCTCTTTTCTTTTGCTGGTAAAATTCCCGGTAGAGCCGCCGCATGACATCATCCAGGGATCTTTGGTTCTTTGTTGCATGGCGTATCGCAAAATCGAATAACATCCCAACCACGGGACCTTTGTCGTAATATGAGATCGTTTTGACCACAGTGTCGGCTGCCCGGCCAAAGGGGCCGTCGCGCCAGGTTTCATAGCTGGCTTCCGCCAGCGACTGGTACAGCTTGCCGGTTTTGGTTTCAAAAGCAGTGATATTCGACCGGATGTTGCTGAAGAGATCTTCTTCCGTTGAAATGCCCGCCCGCTTCAGGATCAGGTATTCGTAATAGACCGTCAGCCCTTCCGAAACCCACAGCATTTTTGTTCTGCTGCCATTGTCGTAATCAAAGGGCCCCAGCTCGATGGGGCGTATGCGCTTCACATTGTAATGATGGAAATATTCATGCGAGATAAAATTCAGCAAACGCAGGCGTTCCTTTGGAGAGCTAAGACCGGCGCCGTTGAAGCTGATGGTGGTGGAGTTGGCATGTTCGATGCCGCCGGCGCCGGGGCCAATGGCAATGAATACATATTGCCGGTATGGAATATGCCCGATAATGCCGGAAGCGGTTTCCACGATCTTCTTCAAGTCACCCATGAACTGCACTTTATCGAAATCTCCGGGGCGGTAGCCGATGAACCGGTGTGGAATGCCGGATACGGTGAAAGGAGGAAGCTCTTCCAGGTTGCCGATGAGCAGCGGGCTGTCGTAGAGCGCATCGTAGTCGGGCGCAGTGTACGTGTAAGGCTTGCCTGCAACGGTATCCAGCCCGGTGGCTACGTTTTTCCATTCCGTAAACGGTTGTACGGCCACCTGCACAGGCTGTTGCAATTTACCTGCGGGATGCAGGAAAACGCCGGCAGGAGAAATGTAGCCGCGGTTTTCATCCAGGTAAGGTGTGGCAACGAAGGCCCTTTTTGTTTTGATGATATAGGAAATGGTCAGGACCGCCGCATCATTGCTTTGAACGCGCCAGGTATTGCCGCTGATCTTTTCCCAGGCAAGCGGCCGGGTGTTTCCGTCGGTCACCGAAAAGCTGTCGACGTTATCGGCAAAATCCAGCCGTTGGTAATAACCAGGTGTCCATACCGGCATTTTAAAATCCTGGGTCTTTCCTTTCAGGCCATGGCACTGCATAACCACCCGGAAATAATGTGCGGCGGGGTTATCCATTGAAACGGTAAAGGTGACGGGTTGGGCGGCTGCCGCCAGGGTCAACAGGAGGCAGAGCGTTATCAGGTATTTTAGCTTTGTCATAAAGATGAATGCTGCGATTAAGATTTTGGACAAGGAAGCAGCTTCATCGCTGCATATTCGTTTTGACTGAGTGATACTAAAATACAAAAAATACCCTGTACAATACATCCGCCAACTTAAGCCTTGCGTAAAAAAGGAACTTCCGGTTTTGCCCGGAAGTTCCTTTCTATCCTTGGGTTCTAATGGTGCGGTATGGCTTATTTCAACGGGCCGGCGGGCTGGCTCCCGATCTCGGCAACGGTAAACGGCTCCTGCGCCCTGCTGAGGGTACCGGTGGTTGTGGTGTTCCGGATGATCACGACCCTCAGTTTGCTGTGCCATGATTGGGTGGAGGGCATGCCGTTCTGGTCTTTCCGGAGCAGGATGCTGCCTGCCTTGACCTCCGCGGTTACCCGTATATTCCTTTCCGTGTAATACGGCACAAGTGCCCAGTCGCCGCCAAAGTCGGACGTTGTGACATATATGAGGATAGTGCTGTTAGCCAGCACGTCGGCAGTGAGCACATTGGGCGCTGCAACATTGAGATAGAGATAAGTGCTGGCGGCAGTCCAGGTGAGGGTGGAAATATCTCTTTCATATATCCGCACATTGGCGTTGCCCTGAACGCCTTGTGTGCCTTGTGGCCCCTGGGGGCCTTGCGGACCCTGTGCTCCTTCCGGGCCGGCAGGGCCTTCTTTGCTGCAGCCGGCAAACAATAGCGGGAAAACGAGGAGTAACAACGTTAAATGTTTCATATCATCAGTTTTTAAAAAAGATGAGGCGGGGAGCCTCACCGGGGTTAAAAAAAAGTATTTGTAAGATGTGGTCAAAATTAGGCCGGCAGCGGGGAGGGGGAAAGCGTATTAATACGGTTTTCAGGCAGGGAATAATACGTGCCGTTTGAAAAGATCGTTCATGTAAAATGCCGCGCAATTGTCCCGCATTTTATTATCTTGGACTGCGCCCTTGTTTTCAGAGATTGGCTAACATTTAAAATAATACCACGTAACATGCGCC
>CBFHAF010000428.1:0-4823 GCA_965653435.1 uncultured Chitinophaga sp. | reverse complement strand
CCCGGTTGTTCCCGGAAGCGCCGTAACCCAGGCGTATCTTTGCATCCGTCACAAAAGAAAGGCCTTCCATGAAGGGCTCGCTGCTGAAGCGCCAGGCGGCTGAGGCGGATGGGAAATAACCCCACTTGTTATTGGCGGAAAATTTCGAGGAACCGTCTGCACGGATGGAAGCCGTGAAGTAATATTTCGATTTGTAGTCGTAGTTCACGCGGCTCAGGAAAGAAGCCATGGTCCATTCGGAACTGCTGGACGACAGCGAGATGTTCGCCGGCGCGGCAAGGTCTATCCCGTCCAGCCCCAGCTCTTCGTTGGGTATCTGCGTGGCGCTCTGGCGGCGGAGTGAGCGTTTATGCCCCTGCGCTTCGAATACGCCCAGCACGTTCAGGTTATGGTCTTTCCCGAACTGCTTGCGGTACGTGAGCGCGTTCTCGCTGCGCCAGGTGGAGTTGGGGGCAAAGGAAATGCTTCCGTTCACGCCGCTCGCGCTCCATTTGCTGCCGCTCTGGGTGCGGGAGTTGTTGAATATATTGGTTTCGGTATTGAAATAATTGATGCCGCCTGAAACGCGCAGGGTCAGCTCTTTGGTGAAAGCGTATTCCGCGTAGGCGTTCGCAATAAGCGTATTGGTCTTGTTGCGGGTCACCTGGTTCCGGATGTTCTGCAAAGGGTTCACGCGGTAATCCTGGTTATTGGCCAGCTCGTTGGTCGGATCGTAGAACTCGTCCAGCAGGCTCACGCCGCTGTCCCGGCCCGCAAGGCTGGTGGTGGGGCGTGCTCCCCAAACGGAATACAGCGTGGTGGCCGACGCGTAGAAGTTGGTGGCGCTCACGGGAATGCCATACTGCTCGGCATATGCGTAGTTCGCATTGATGCCCACTTTCAGCTTGTCCGTCACCGTCTGGTCCAGCGTAAAGCGCGACTGGTACCGTTTGAACCCGCCGTTGATGATGATCCCTTTCTGGTTGTTGTAGTTGCCGGAAAGGGAATACCGGGTCCTGTCGTTGCCGCCCCTTACGGAGAGGTCGTGGTTCATGTTCTGGCCGGTCTGGTAAATATGGTCCTGCATATCCAGCCCCTGCACATTGCGGTAATCGTCCAGCGTAATGCCTTTGGCCAGGTACACGGAATCGCGGATAGCGGGATTGATGTCGCCCACATAACGGACGAATTCGTAAGGGTTCATCAGCTCCACCTTTTCGGGTACCTTCTGCCAGCCGTAATAGGAATTGAGGGTTACCTGCGGCGGGCCCACCTTCCCTTTTTTGGTGGTGATGAGGATAACGCCGTTGGACCCCCTGGCGCCGTAGATCGCCGTGGCGGAAGCATCTTTCAGCACGTCGATGGACTCAATGTCTGCCGGGCTGATGGCGTTGGCGTTGTTGTTTTCTGTCGGGAACCCGTCTATCACATACAGCGGCGAGTTATCCTGCGAAATGGAGCCCGCCCCGCGGATAACGATATTCGCCACTGAGCCCGGCTGCCCGTCGTTGCTCGCAACGGCCACACCGGCCACGCGGCCTGCCAGGGCTTCGTCGAACGACTTCACGGGCGCTTTCTCAAAGTCTTTCATGTTCACGCTGCCCACGGCGCCGGTAAGGTCCTTCCTTTTCTGCGTGGCATAACCCACCACCACCACATCGCTGAGGGTGCCGGCTTTTTCGGCCATGCGGATATTATATTCGCCGGCGCTGCCTACCACCTGCTCTACCTGTTCGAAGCCGATGTAAGTGAAAATAAGAATGGCGCCCTGCGGCACGGAGATAGAAAACCTGCCGTCCGGGCCGGTGGCCGCGCCTGCCTTGTCACCTTTAACGGAAACCGTCACGCCCGGAAGAAGCTCCCCTTTATTATCGCGCACCGTTCCGGTCACCGTTTTTTTCTGCGCGAATAACAGGACAGGAAAGAGCAGCATCACGATAGTTCCCTGGAATAATTTTAAGGCATAACGGGAAATTTGTACAGTTCTCAAAAAGCGCATAGCTGGAATTTTGTGGAATTTGGCTGAAATAAAACATCACATGATCGCAAATATGTGGTCCGGGGTTAAGAATATGGGGGGAGAATCGTAAACGAATGGGGTGAATATTTTAAACCGTTTTTAAACGATTGATTATCAATTTAGTGCAAAAAATATAATTTGAAAATTCATCCCTCCTTTACAGGAATAAATTGTTCAAGTGCTTATATTTAGGTATGATTTTCAGGCGGGCCGGGTGTTTATACCTTTTTATTTTACTCGCATTTACGACAACCAGGGGGCAGAACATCGCATTTAACCACCTGACGGTGGAAGATGGCTTGTCTCACAACTCCGTGCTGGCCATCGCGCAGGACGCGCGGGGTTTTATGTGGTACGGCACGCGTTACGGCCTCAACCGGTTCGACGGGCAGCGGTTCCGCATCTACCAGGCCCGGCAGGGCGATACCACGGGCCTTTCTGAAAACCTCATCCTCACTATTTATTCGGACCCGCGCAAAACATTGTGGATAGGTACCGCCGTAGGCCTGTGCCGGTACGATCCCGGAAAAGATGTGTTTGAAAGGATCGTGCTTACACCAGGGAGGAAGGAAAATGTCAACTGCATTTTTGAAGACCGGAAAGGCAGGCTCTGGGTGGCCGCCAGCAGCGGGCTTTACATGCAGTCCGATTCCTTATACCGCTTCCGCAAGTTCTCAAGAGATGAAGGCCACCTCGCCGGTTATGCCGTGCGCAGCATCTGCCAGGATAAACGGGGCGATCTCTGGATCGGTACCAACAACGGCCTGAACCGGATGCGCGAAAGCGGCGGCCAGTTCCATTTCGATGCCTTCCGGCACGAAGAAGGCAACGCGGGCAGCCTGGGCATGAACTATATCACCTCCGTTGCCGAAGACCTTTACGGCCGCATCTGGATCGGCACGCAATACGCCGGCGTGAATATCTACGACCCCGCGGCCAATACCTTCACCCACCTTAAACAGCCCGTAGTGTCGCATAATTTCGTGCGCAGCATCATCCGCGACAAAGCGGGCAAAATGTGGGCGGGCACCCAGGAAGGGCTGAACGTCATAGATCCCGTCACCATGCGGGTGGCGGCTTATCAATACAATCCCGGCAACAAGAACAGCCTTTCACAGAACTCCGTCCACTCGCTGTTCGAGGACAATAACGGCTCCATATGGATCGGCACATATTTCGGCGGGGTGAACATGGTGCATTCCTACAGCACGGCCTTCACCACCTGGCAGAACAATGCGCTGAAGCCCGGCATCAGCAACGACGTGGTGAGCTGCATCCTCGAAGATTCCCGGCGCAACCTCTGGATCTGCACGGAAGGCGGCGGGCTGAACTATTACGACCGGCAGACCGGCGCTTATACCTATTATAAACATTCGCCGGACGATCCCGGCACCATCGGCTCCAATCTTGTCAAGATCGTATACGAGGACAAAGACCATAACATCTGGGCCGGCACGCATGGCGGCGGGCTGAACGTGCTCGGAAAAGGAGCCGGCCGTTTTAAAAGATACTTTTATAACCAGCAGGACCCGAACCCTTTCCCCCGCGAGATCACATACCTGATGGAGGACAACCAGGGCCGTTTCTGGATCGGCTCCAACACCGGGCTGCACATAATGCGGCGCAATGGCGTCGATCTTACGCCTCTCGGGGATTCCACACTGGCGGGCCCCGCCAGAGACGCTTCCATCCGTTACCTGTTCCAGGATTCGCGGGGCAGGTACTGGGCAGGCGCTACCAGGGGGCTTTACATGAGCCGGGGCGGCCCCCTGCGGGAAGTATTGCCCAAATACATCAATGCCATCCAGGAAGATTCCCGCGGCAACATCTGGGTGAGCCTTTATTACGGCGGGTTGCTGCAATACAGCCCGGACCTGCAGCAGCAAACCCTTTACACCGACAGGAACGGGCTGCCGCACAACAACGTGATGGGATTGCTGGAAGACGATCATCATATGCTCTGGATCAGCACCGCCAACGGGCTTGTCAGGTTCGACCCGGATAAAAAGACCTTCCAGACCTACACCACCAGCGACGGCATTGCCGGGAACGGCTTCAACTACAACGCTTTCCTGAAAGACAGCCGAGGTGAACTCTATTTCGGCGGCTTCAACGGCATCACCAGCTTTTTCCCCGACGGCATCGCGGCCAACACCTACACCGCTCCCATCCGCTTCACCGGCCTGCGGCTGTTCAACGAACCGGTGAGCATCGGCGGGAACAAGGGTTTGCTGCAGCAGGATATCGGCTTCACCCAAAAGCTGCGCTTCCGCCACGACCAGGAAGTGTTCACCATCGAATTCGCGCTGCTCAACTACATTAAAAGCAGCAAAAACCGCTACGCCTATAAGCTGGAAGGTGCGGACCGCGACTGGATAGAGACCGGCAACCCTGCCGTGACCTATACCAACCTTTCTCCCGGCAGCTATACCTTTTGGGTGAAAGGCGCCAACAACGACGGAGTCTGGAGCGCGCCCATCAAAATGGAGATCAGCATCCTCCCGCCCTTCTGGCGCACCTGGTGGGCGTATTGCCTGTATGCGCTGTTGCTGGCCCTCCTTTTTTCCCTCGTTACCCGTTATTTTTTTATGCGTGCATTGCTGCTGAAAGAAGAAGACCTGCACCAGGTAAAGCTCAACTTCTTCACCCACGTATCCCACGAAATACGCACCCACCTTACCCTGCTGATGGCGCCGGTGGAAAAGATGATCCGCACCCTGAAGCAGGACGATCCTATGCAGCAGCAGCTTTACACCGTGCGGAACAATGCGGACAGGCTGCTGAAGCTCGTCAGCGAGCTGATGGATTTCCGGAAGGCCGAAAC
>CBFHAF010000427.1:0-4826 GCA_965653435.1 uncultured Chitinophaga sp. | reverse complement strand
GATCATTGCCGACCAGAAAAAAGACGTGCAGGGCACCCGGAAAGTGGGTATCATCCCTACCCTGGCGCCTTACCTGCTGCCGCGCGTGCTCACCGCTTTCATGAAAAAATACCCGAAAGTGAAGCTGGAGGTCTGGGAATATTCCACCGAGCAGATCATCCAGCTGCTGCGCCAGGAACAGCTGGACTGCGGGCTGCTGGCCACCCCGCTGAACAACCAGCACCTGGAGGAACATCCCCTGTTCTACGAGAACTTCGTGATATTCGCCGCCAAGAGCAACAAACTCTCCGATAAAAAGCTCATCCAGCCGGAAGACCTGGAAACCAAGGACATATGGGTGCTGAACGAAGGCCATTGCATGCGCAACCAGGTGCTCAATATCTGCCGCGACAAGTTCAGCATGGGCGAGTTCAAGAACCTGGAATACAACACCGGCAGCGTGGAAACGCTCAAGCGCATGGTGGAGCTGAACGAAGGGTATACCATCCTGCCCGAGCTCTCGCTCCAGGACCTGAGCGCCAAACAAATGAACATGGTGCGCTTTTTCAAGGCCCCTGAGCCCGTCAGGGAGATCAGCCTGGTCACTCACCGCTATTTTATCAAACAGGCCGTAATTGAGGCGTTTAAGAAGGAAATCCTGGCGCATGTGCCGGAGAAAATGAAGGCGAAGAAAACCAGGAAGGTGATAGACATTGTGCTGGATAAATCCTGATCCCAAGGACATTACCGATAAAAAAAAGGGTAAAGCAGCCGCTTTACCCTTTTTTTTATCCTTTAATGCCGGTGCCTACTTCTGCGCGGGCACTTTCGCATCTGTATAGTTATTCTTCAGCTTCGGGAAGCTGGTTTGCATGATGAGGTCGTTCATCACGTTCACCGCTTCGCTCAGGTACGGGTCTTTATAACGCGCTTTGATCCAGTCCTTGTTGCGGGCAACTTTTACAGTGTCGTTCTGGATCTTGGCCAGGTCCACTTTCAGGCTGGTGATATTCAGCGGCGCTACTTTATCGTTCACGGCATCGTAGCGTTTGGATGCGTTGGCGTTCTTTTTCAGATCGGCCCTGTAATTGGCGACATCCAGCGGGTAGGTTTTCTGCTCGTCCAGCTTTTTGAGGGTGGCGATGTTCTCATTGATCATCTTAAACGCTTCGTTGCTGGCCAGGCGTTGCGCGCTGTTGCGTTTCAGCGGCTCAACGTCTACCGGATCGTGCCATACCTCGTAATTGGCTTTGGGGATCACATCCCATTTCAGGGCGTCCTTGTCGCGCTTCTCGCCTACTTCGTAGTAAGGCGAAGGCAGCACTACATCGGACTCCACGCCTTTCAGCTGGGTGGAGCCGCCGTCGGCGCGGTAGAACTTCTGCACGGTGAGCTTGATGGCGCCCAGGCTGCCGCCGAGGTCGCCGCGCACAAAATTATCCAGTTCCAGCAGGCGCTGCACAGTGCCTTTCCCGAAGGAATTGGGGCTGCCGATGATCACAGCGCGCTTGTAGTCCTGCATGGCGGCCGCCATGATCTCCGAAGCGGAAGCGCTGAACTCGTTCACCATAATGGCGAGCGGGCCGTCGTACTGCACGGATTTATCGCGGTCTTTCTGCTGCTGTATCTCCCCGCCGCGGGAACGCACCTGCACCATCGTGCCTTCGGGCACGAACAGGCCGGCCATCTTGATCACGTCGGGCAGTGAGCCGCCGCCGTTGAAGCGGAGGTCGAGAATGATACCTTCTACTTTTTCGTCTTTCAGCTTCTTTATTTCCGCGGCCACATCGTCGTATGAAAATGCGCCCTCGCGGTCTGTAAAGTCCGCATAGAACTCAGGCAGGTAGATATAGCCGATCTTATGCGGTCCGTTGATAACGGCTGATTTGGCGAATGTATCGTCCAGCTTCACTTCGTCGCGCACGAGGCTTACCACTTTGGTGGTGCCGTCCACGCTTTTTACGGTGAGCTTCACTTCAGAGCCTTTGGTGCCGCGGATAACGGTAACTGCTTCTTCAACGGCGTAGCCGCTGATATCGATCGGTTCCTTGCTGCCTTCGCCTACTTTCAGGATCACGTCATCGGCTTTCAGCCTGCCGTCTTTCCAGGCGGGGCTGCCGGCCACGATGTTCACGATCTTGATGCGGCCTTCTTCTTCCCGCAGCTGCGCGCCGATACCGAAGAACTTGCCGGCCATCGATTCCTGGAAGGAACGTTTCTCGATGGGAGGCATGTAATCCGTATGCGGGTCCATGGTGGTGGTAATGGCGTTCACGTAGAGGGAAAAGCGGTCGTCTTCCTTGGTGCGGTTCTTCAGCCGGTCGAAATACCGGTCGTAGATCTTTTTCACCTTGGCGCGGGCTTCTGCTTCCAGCGCCGCGTCGGTCTTACCGTTCTTTTCCTTGTCGCGCTGGTCCAGCAGTTCCGCGTATTTCTCCAATGTGCGGTACTTCAGCGACTTGCGCCAGGCTTCCTTGCGGGCGGCTTCGTCTGCCGGCCAGTCCAGGCTTTCCGGATCTATCACCACGGTTTCCTGTTTGGAGAAATCGAAAGGTTTGGCGAGTATTTCCGGGTAAATGCCGGCTACTTCCGCTGTGCGCTTTTTAATGATTTCAGTGGTGCGGTTGAAAAAGTCGAGCGATGCGCCGTTCAGCTCATCGTCCACATGCGTTTCAAGCGGCTTGAGGGCCTGTATGTCGCTTTTCAGGAAAAACTTCTTTTCGCCGTCCAGGTTTTTAAGGTATTTGGCAAATACTTCCCGGGAAAATGCGTCGTCTATCGGTTTCGGCTGGTAGTGCCCTTCTTTCAGGATCTGGCCTACCAGGGAAATAATGGCTTCATACCGGCCCGGGGGATCGTCTTTTGCAGCGATTTTTGTAAATGCAAATATGCCTGCCGAAATGCTGATCAGCATCGCGGGAACTATCACTTTCAGTTTCATCTTCATAACCCAAAGATCAATTACAGAATATCAATTACGAATTTCGAACAGTTGTTCCGGAATTCTATTCAAATATAAGCCTTATCGCGCAGCGGGCGTTCAACGGCCGAAGCCACGGAGCGCATTTTAACATATTGTTACGGGCAAAAAAGCGTTGCTTTTCCTCACCGGTTACCACTGGAACAAACATTGCGCCATTCGTAACCCGTAATCGATCGTCCGTACTTTATTTTACCAGCTTGTACACGCCACCCTTGTTGCTTGCGCCCGCGATGGTCACCAGCATATAGATCTCGCCGGCGTCATCCTGGCCCCAGCTCAGCAGCTGCAGGTTGCCTGCGGGCCTGTTTCCGAAAACGAGGTCGGAACGCTCCCATTTGTTGCCCTTTTGGGTCAGCGTCCAGGTTTTGCCGTTGTAGTCGCCGAAAACGTATTTGCCGGTCAGTGCCGGGATCGCTTTGCCGCGGTACACGTAACCGCCGGTGATGCTGATGCCGTCGTCGTGGTCGTATTCATGCACAGGAGCGATCAGCTTGCTTTTATCGGCGCCTTCGGGCACATTGAAGTCATGGTACCCTTCCATGATCCTCCAGCCGTAATTGCCGCCTTTTGTGATGATGTCCACTTCCTCATACTTGTTCTGCCCCACATCGCCGGCCCAGAGGCGGCCCGTGGCCTTATCGAACGAAATACGCCAAGCATTGCGCAGGCCATACGCCCAGATCTCGGGCCTGGCACCTTCTTTACCTACAAAGGGATTGTCTTTCGGTACGGAATAAGGGCTCCCGTTCACGTCTATACGGAGGATCTTGCCCAGCAAGGTATTGAGGTCCTGGCCGTTGCCGGTTGTGCCGTGTTTGTCGCCCCCTCCGCCGCCGTCGCCGGAGGTGATGTAGAGGTAACCGTCTCGGCCGAAGATGATATCGCCGCCGTTGTGGTTGCTTTCGGGCTGGTTGAATTCCAGCACCACCCTTTTGGTGGAAGGTTCGGCCACATTGTCCGACGCTTTATTGACGCGGTATTCCGCGATCACGCTCTTATGGTTCAGCCCTTTGCCCGCATTGGCTACGGGAGCGCTGAAGTAGAGGTAAAATTTGCCGTTGGTCCTGAATTTGGGGTGGAAAGCCATGCCCAGCAGGCCGCGTTCGTCGTAGGCGGGGTTCACCTTCACCATGTCCGCGCTCACGTCTATGAACGGTTTGTCCAGCAATTTGCCGTTCTCGATCACCCAAACCCTTCCTTCTTTCTGCACGATGAACTGGCGGTTGGTGCCGTCTGCGGGGGTGGCCATGCATACGGGAGACTGCACCCTGTCGGTCACCAGCTGCACATTTACCGTTTGTGCATGCAGGTTCCCGGCTACCGGGCCCAAAAGTGCCCCGGCCAAAAATAATTGAGCTAGCTTCATACGTTTGTCGGAATTTTAGGTGATAAAAATAAACATTGCCCGCATACTTGTTATAAAAAGTTGACTGCTGGAGCATGCACTGTTTAACCGGAAAGCTTTAATTTTGGCCAGCATAAAAAACTGACAGATTGGACGAAGCCGTTACCTTGCCGAATGATCCGTATGCATCGCTGCGATATAAGGAATTCAGGTTCTTCCTGGTCATCCGTTTTGCCCTGATATTTGCGCTGGCCATGCAATTCGCCATCGTGGAATGGAAGGTATACCAGCTCACCCGCGACCCGCTTAACCTCGGCCTTATCGGCCTCGCGGAATTCGTTCCCGCCATCAGCCTGGCATTGTTCGCCGGCAATATTGTAGATAAACGTGAAAAAAGAGGCATGATCCTCAAATCCATTATCGGTTACCTGTTCACCGGCACGGGGCTGTTCCTGCTTACCTGGGACCAGCTGATGGCCGGCATCCCCACCGGCACCGTGCTTCTCCTGATATACCTGC
>CBFHAF010000426.1:0-4841 GCA_965653435.1 uncultured Chitinophaga sp. | reverse complement strand
CCCCGTCTATTTCAATGATGTAATCTACTTCTGATAATTTAACCGCCTTATTCAGGATAATGCTTTTCCTGAACCCGTCATCCTCATGCCAGGCATGTTTGAATGGGATCTGAAGGATATTTTCCCAACGGCGGATGACCTCCGCAGTGGCAGGCCCGGAACCATCATCGGCTACGATGATCTCGTCCGGCATTCTCGTTTGGTTTTGGATGCTGGCAAAAATAGTCTCGAGCGCTTTTGGCCAGTTGTAGGTTGAAATCAGCAATCCTACTTTGAACGTTTTTCTTTCCATTCAAGGATTATTATTCAGGTTTTACAAAAGATTGGTCGTTCGCAGACCATCTTTGGTCGATAGTTATAGTCAGGATTTCGGCATCCCCTTTTCCCTTTTATAACGGGGATAAGCCAGAAATGTTACAGCACGCGCTTAAAAATATGAAAATATAAGTTATGAAAAAAGAGTATATATTTATTTTTTCTCAATTACCGCTAAAAGTCTGCATTTCTATCAACTTCCTATATAGACCATTCCTTGCCAATAACTCAATATGGGTGCCAGTTTCGACGATCCGGCCCTGTTCCAGGACAATTATCAGATCGGCGTTCTGGATAGTGCTTAAACGGTGGGCGATGATCACGGAGGTCCGGTTTTTCATCAGGTTGTTGAGGGCGTCCTGCACCAGGCGCTCAGATTCTGTGTCCAGCGCGGATGTAGCCTCATCTAACAGCATTAGGGGCGGGTTGCGGAGCACGGCGCGGGCAATGCATATACGCTGGCGCTGGCCGCCTGAAAGCTTCACCCCGCGGTCTCCGATGCGCGTCTGGTAGCCATTGTCTGCCGCCAGGATAAATTCATGGGCGTTGGCGATGCGGGCCGCCGCCTCTACTTGTTCCTGGGTGGCAGAGAGATCGCCGAATGCAATGTTGTTAAAGATCGTATCGTTGAATAAAATGGTATCCTGGTTGACTATTCCCATGAGATCGCGAACGGATTCCATGGTGTATTCCTTGATATTGCGCCCGTCTATCCGCACTTCCCCGCTCCTCGGCTCGATAAACCGGGGGATAAGGTCCATCAGCGTGCTTTTGCCGCCGCCGGAAGGGCCTACAAGCGCCACGCTCTTGCCTTTCGGGATGCTGAAGCTGACCCGGTCCAGCACGGTGCGCTCCTGGTACCCGAAGGTGACATCGCGGAATTCGATCTGGTCTTTGAATTCCGTGATGGGCTTTGCATCGGGCGCATTTACGATGGAGGGTTTGGTATCTATGAGGTTCAGCACGCGCTCGCCGGCCGCAATGCCGGAATGGATGCTGGAAAATGACTGGGAAATGGCCTTGGCCGGGCGCATGATCTGGGAAAAGATCGCAATATACGCGATGAACTCGGCGGGGTTCAGCTCCTGGCTTCCCCCGGCGATAAGCGTACCGCCATAATAGACGATGCCGGCCACCATCAGTACTCCCATGAACTCGGACACCGGCGAGGCCAGCTGTATCCTTTTGGCCATGGAACGGATGATACGGCTGTAAGTTTTGTTCTCGTTGTTAAACCGCTCCTTGATGTAGGGCGTGGCATTGAATGCTTTGATGATGCGGATGCCGGAGAGGGCCTCATCCAGGTAGCTGATCATGTTCCCATAGGTCTCGTGGCTCTCGGTGGCCTGCTGTTTCAGGCGTTTCACGATCCTGGATATGAGCCAGCCGGCAACGGGGATCACCAGCATGGAAAACAGGGTCAGTTTGTATGAGATCAGGAACAGCATTACCAGGTAGGTGAGTAATGTTAAAGGTTCCTTAAAAATTACCTGGAGGGTGCCGGTCACGGAAAATTGCACGGTCTGCACGTCCGAAGATACCTTCGACATGATATCACCCTTCCTTTCATTGTTGAAATAAGAAAGGTCCAGGTTCATGACGTTGTCGAACACGGATTTCCGGAGATTCAGCAGGGTGTGGATCCGGAGGTTCTCCATGGTCTTTTCGGAGAGGTATTTAAAGATATTGCTGATAAAAACGGACAGTACGATGACCCCGCATACCCAGAGGAGCGTGGTTTGCAGCCCCACCGTGGCATTGGCCTGCGCTGCATAATAATTCATGGTCTTAAATACATCAAAATAGCTGTCAGGCTTTACGGGCATTGCGGCAGGTGAGCCGGGATCTTTGTTGATGCCGAACAGCGTGGTCAGCAAAGGAGCTACCAGCGCAAGGTTCAGCGTGCCGAACACTACGGATATCAGCGTGAAGAAGATATAGGGGATCGCATATTTTCCAATCGGTTTAGCAAATGATAAAAGCCTGAAATATGTCTTCATGAATTGATTATCTAGATAAAAACGTGCAAAGCTAGCTATTATTTGGCAGATTGCCCCCGAAATGCGTAGGGAGCGCCATGGATGGATATCTACATAATGGGCAAAAACGGGCGAAACAAGCGCGAAACCGGTGGTTTGGGCCGGTGGCATGTTTCTGGCACCTGCTTATATAGCTAAAACCCATTTTTATGAAGGAACAACAAGAAACAACGGGCATCCTGAATGACCTGATTGCTATTCATAATGATCGTATCGCAGGGTACCAGACCGCCCTGAAGGAATTGAAAGCAGAAGACGCCGATCTTGAAAGATTATTCACAGGCATGATCAGTGAAAGCCAGGACATCAGGGAAACGCTGGCAGCCGAAGTTCGCGCCGCCGGCAGTGAAATTGAAACAGGGACCACCACCAGCGGTAAGATCTACCGCGCCTGGATGGATGTAAGGGCGGCATTTGCCGGCAACGACCGCAAGACGGTGCTGGCAAACTGCGAAGCCGGGGAAGATGCCACACAGAACGCTTACAAAATGGCCCTGAAAGAAGATGGCCTCCCCTCATACCTCCGGGGTGTGCTTACTTCCCAGATGCAATCCCTGAGGGCTTCCCACGACGAAGTGAAAGCTCTGCGGGATGCAGCTTAACTAATAATGGTTACGGAAAAGGAACGTATTGCACGGGAACCAATGCAAAGACAGTTTGGAACCAGGTGGACGTTAGAAAGAGCGGGGAGCGGCGCAAGCTTCCCGTTCTTATTTATTTTTCCGCCTGTCTTTCTCAATGCCGAGATGATAATTGTGGCTCATGCCCCTCACAGGCACCACAATCTCGGTTGAACCGAGCCGCAGGGTATCTTTCCAGTTGTTTGGCAGCGAATCGCAGGGTAATAAAAAGATAGTATCTCCCGAAAGCCTGTAACGGCCCGTGGATTCTGCCGTCTTTGCGAGGCCCAGCACTCTTTCGTAGGCTTTGTAATAATTGCCCCGGTATAATTTGATGTACTGATCTATCATTTTGCCCGTGTAATGGGCTTTTACCAGCATGCGTTTATTTCTTTTGAAGCAACGTCCGCCTTCCGCATTGCTGGTGGTGGCACAGCTATATGCCATGCAGAGCAACAGCAGGGTACAGGGAATTTTCATAGGTATATTATTTACAATAAATATAGAAAATCCGCTGTTAAAGTACCAATTCCGCATGCAGCCTTTTCACGGTTTCCTCCGGGTGGCCGCAGAGGCCGGGGTGCACCCGCGAAGTTTGCAGGATGGAGCTGCGCACAGCCGTCAGCCAGCGGAAGCGGCTGGCCAGGTCCAGCTGGCCGATGGGGCCTTCGCCCCGGGTCACCTTCTCGAAGGCGGCGGCGTATTCCTTAAGCGCTTCAATATCCAGCCCGGGACTGAACGCCTGCAGCTTTTCCTCGTTGATGGTGATCATGGTTTGCAGGAACTTTTTCTGTTTGCAAAAAACGATCACGCCGATGTTCAGGAATTCCTCCCTTTCCACCCGCGGCACAACACGGATCACCGCATATTCATATAAGTGATTGTCTTGCATGTTGCGCTTCGTTTAAAAAGATATGAGAATGCTGCAAACGCGTGGTAAGGAAGCTGTAATATACCTCCCTGGACGCCTCGGGTGATTCGCCGTGCGTGATTAGCCATTCGTCGGGGATAAGATCGACAATACTGCGTATATGCGCGGGCGTTAGAACGGCACAGAATGCTTCGTCTACGGCAGCCAGCTCGCTGGCATAGGGCAGCAGCACATGCTCTTTCACCTGGATGAACGGTTTTTTGGATTGTTCTTCCCAATTGGTCCAGGAGTGGTGGAAATAGAGGGAAGCGCCGTGATCGATCAGCCACAGTTCCCTGTTCCAGAGCAGCATATTGGTATTGCGGGCGGTACGGTCCACGTTGGTCAGCAGGCTGTCCAGCCACACGATGCGCGAAGCGGTGAGCGGGTCTACGGTGGCGGTGGTAGGGTCGAAGGTAACGGCGCCGGAGAGGTAGTGCAGCCCAAGGTTGAGCCCGGTGCTGGCTTTCAGCAGGTCTTGTATCTCTTCGTCCGGCTCGGTGCGGCCGAATGCCTCATCCAGCGTGGCGAAAACAAGCTCGGGCACTTTCAGGCCCAGCAGGCGCGCCGTTTCCCCGCCGATCAGCTCTGCGATCAATGCTTTAATGCCCTGGCCCGCGCCGCGGAACTTGAGCACATACAAAAATCCGTCGTCGGCCTCCGCGATGGCCGGCAGGCTTCCGCCTTCCCGCAGCGGGGTCACGTACCGGGTCACGTTCACCGGCCTGAGTTGAATGGAATCTGTCATGGTAGTAATGGTCATTCCCGATCGGAATAAAAGGGGAAATTACCGCAAAATTCTCAAATGGGCGGGTGGCAGGTGTTGTATGCGGTTTATTCGATAATGCGCTGATCATCGCCGGATATCACCAGCACTTCTTCATCTCCCAGCGGCAGGGTATTGTACCCGGCGGCCTGTAAGGCCATGTTGGCGTGATGCGCGCCTTCAATGAAATC
>CBFHAF010000425.1:0-4843 GCA_965653435.1 uncultured Chitinophaga sp. | reverse complement strand
GATGACCTCAGCAGGGTATTCCCGGCGCCGGTTACCTTCACCGTGGAAAGTATTACAGCCAGCGGAACGCTGATCGCGAACACCGCTTACAACGGTATTGGCGACACAGCCCTCCTGCAAAACCTCAGCACGCTGGACGCAGGCCGCCAGGATTCCATTACGCTTGCGCTGAGAATAAGCGCCAACGGAAGCTTCGGGCCGTTTTCCAACTCGGCCACCTTGCAGGCGCAGAGCGTAAGGGATAACCTGCCGGTAACAGACATCTCCAATAACGGCCGCAACCCGGCGCCACAGGGTAGCCAGCCGACCATTTTCAGCTTCGCGGCCAACCCGCGGATCGGGCTTGCCAAGGCCGTGAGCGAAACGAAACTGGAGATCGACGGAAGCTACACCTTCACGTATACCTTCTTCCTCCGGAACATGGGCAATACGGCGCTCACCGAAATACGCCTGGCGGACAATCTTCAGGCAGTATTCCCCACGCCGCTCTCGTTCCGTATAGTCGGAAACGTTACCGCATCCGGCAACCTTGTGCCCAACCCGGCCTTCAACGGCACCACAGACCAGCAGCTGCTCATACCTGCCGGCAGCAGGCTCGAGCCGGGCCGCGGCGATACGGTGCGCATCCTGGTGAATGTAATACCGAACAAGACCTTCGGCACTTACAACAACATCGCGAATGTGCTGGCCAGGGTAACCGCAACGGGCACCGACATTTCCGACGTATCCACCAACGGCAACCTTGTTGATCCTAACGGCAACGGCCTCCCGGATGAACAGGCCGCTACGCCGGTAGTGCTCAGCCCCACGCAGCTGCGCATCCCGCAAGGCTTCTCGCCGAACGGCGACGGGCTCAACGACCGTTTCGTGATCGGCAATATCGGCAGCGACAAGATCAGCCTGGAAGTATACAACCGCTGGGGCAATGTTGTCTATAAGTCCAATGAATACCGGAACGACTGGGACGGCAGCTGCAACCTCGGCATCAACATGGGGCAGAACCTGCCGGACGGCACTTATTATTATGTAGTTGTGAATATCACCACCGGTGAAAAGTATGTGAACTTCATCACCATAATGCGTTAGACCATGAAAAAGATCATCATCCTCATCGGGATATTGTGCATGGGCCAGCAGCTGCTGGCGCAACAGGAGGCCATGTATACGCAGTATATGTTCAACATGATGGCGGTGAACCCGGCCTATGCCGGCAGCCGCGGGGTGCTGAGCGCCACCGCCATGTACCGCAACCAGTGGGTGGGGGTGGAAGGCGCTCCCAGGACCGGCACTATTTCTTTCGACATGGCTACGCGCAATAAAAAAGTAGGTCTTGGCATTCAGGCGTTCAACGACCGCATAGGCATCGTGAAAACTACAGGATTCTATGCTTCATATGCTTACCGCATCAATTTTGAAGAAAAAGGCTCGTCGCTGGCAATCGGCCTGCAGGGCGGGCTGAGCAACTACCGGGCGGACCTCACGAAGGTGGACCTGATAGACGGCGGCGATCCCGCATTCATGCAGAACATCAACGCCATCATGCCGAGCTTTGGTGCGGGGATATTTTACAACACGCCGAAGTTCTACGCGGGTTTTTCTATTCCCAACCTCGTGAAAAGTTACCTGCGCAAAGACCAGTACCTGTACAGCACGGAAGTGGTGGCCCAGAAATACCTGCACCTTTTCCTGATGGCCGGTTATGTTTTCGACCTGAACGAAAGCCTGAAGCTGAAACCCTCCTTCCTGGTGAAAGCCGTGAAAGGAGCGCCGGTAACGGCGGACATCAACGTTAATCTCTGGATCAAGGAAATTGTAGGCATCGGTGCATCCTACAGAACGGGCGATGCCGTTGCCGGGCTGCTGGAATTGCAGCTGAGCAACCAGTTCAGGCTAGGGTACGCTTACGATCACAGTATTTCCAACCTTGTGAAATACAACCAGGGCACTCATGAGGTGATGCTGCGCTTCGAATTCGGCTGGGACAAGAACCAGGTGGTTTCGCCGAGATTTTTTTAATTCAACACAACCAGGCATTCATGCGTTTATCTGTCATCATATTTTTCCTTTTCATCCCGGCGGCCGCTGCCGCACAGGCCATTGTGCCGGGTGCCACCCAGCCTGCGCCTGATCCCCCGCAATGGGAAACGGCTTACCTGAATATGAACTCCGGCTACGACGATCTTTGCCCCGCCGTTTTCAACCGCGGCCTCCTGTTCGTGAGCAACCGCGGCAGAACACAGGCTGCCCGTTATGTGGATGGTAAAAACCAGGCCCCGTTCTTCACGCTTTTTTACGTGTACGATGCCGGCAGGCTGAAAGGCAATGCCGCGCCGCAATGGAAAACCGCCGCACCCGTGCAGCCGCGTGCGATACCCGCCAGCAGCAACGATACCCGGAAATTAGCGGAGGCGAAGCCTGAAGCCCCGCTGCCGGAGAATATCGACTGGCTGCCGAAGGATGAGGTATCCCTCTTCAATGTGCAGGTGAACGACCGGCTGAACGACGGTCCCGTTGCTTTCAACCAGCGGCAGGATACCATGTACATCACCCGCAATGCCCGCAACAGCAGCAAAAAAAAGACGGACAAGCTGCAGATACAAACTTTGATATACCGCCACGGCAACTGGCTGCCCGCCGGGAGCCTGCCTTTCAACTCCAATGATCATTCCACCGGCCATCCCGCATTGCATCCGCAGGGGCACCTGTTGTATTTCGTGTCAAACATGCCGGGAGGTTCCGGCGGAACGGATATCTATTATGCCGTTAAAACGGATTCGGGCTGGGCTGAGCCGCGGAACGCCGGCCCGGCGGTGAACACTGCCGGCAATGAAATGTTCCCTTATTTCGCGCCGGACGGTACGCTGTATTTTTCTTCCAACGGCAGGGGAGGGCAGGGTGGCCTGGACCTGTTCTACATACAGCTTTCCGGCAATGTGCCCGCCGGGGAGACCCGTAATATAGGCACACCCGTCAATTCCCCGCAGGACGATTTCGGTATATGGCTGAACAACGACGGCAGAACAGGCTACTTCAGCAGCAACCGTTATGGAACAGATGATGTGTTTGAAATGAGAAGGATCAGGTGAGCGAATTCAGATACCAGATCCGCGCGGCGGTGAAAAACGCGATGGCTGCATACAGGAGATATACCCACAGCCTGCTGCCGCGGGCAAGGAACAGGCCGGTACCGGTCAGCACAATGATAAGCAGCGCCCATACATGCAGTACAACGAACTTATCGCCATCCAGCTGCCTGATCGTGGGATCATAATCGTACCGGTAAGGCGTGGTAAGGGCAAAGAAAAAAACGATGACGGCGATCACCGCAAGACAAATAACCTGCAATACTTTATTCTCTTTCATACGACAGGAAAAAATGAAAAGCCCCCGTGGTGCGGAGGCTTTTTGAATATTTATAACGGGATGTTCCCGTGTTTTTTCTTCGGCATGTTCACCACTTTATTCTCCAGCATCTTATAACCGCGGATGAGCTTGTCCCTCGTTTCCTCCGGGCTCACCACCTCGTCTATATACCCTTTTTCGGCGGCGAGGTAAGGGTTGGCGAAACGTTCTGTATAATCGGCCACCAGCTCGCTCATGCGCAGTTCTTTGTTCGTTGCGGTGTCGATCTCTTTTTTGTAGATGATCTCCACGGCACCCTTAGGCCCCATCACGGCAATTTCCGCCTGCGGGAAAGCAAAGTTCAGGTCTGCCCCGATGTGCTTGGAGTTCATCACGCAATATGCACCGCCGTATGCTTTACGGGTGGTCACGGTGATTTTGGGGACGGTGGCTTCACTGAGGGCGAAAAGCAATTTCGCCCCGTTGGTGATGATGCCGTTCCATTCCTGGTCCGTACCGGGCAGGAAGCCGGGCACATCTACCAATACCAGCAGCGGGATGTTGAACGCGTCGCAGAAGCGGGTGAAACGGGCGCCTTTCACGGATGCGTTGATGTCCAGCACGCCGGCCAGCACAGCGGGCTGGTTGGCCACGATGCCGATGCTCCTGCCTGCGATGCGCGCAAAGCCCACGATGATATTGTCTGCAAAATCCTTATGTACTTCCAGGAAGCTGCCCGCGTCCGTCAGTTCCATGATCACTTCCTTCATATCGTAAGGCTGGTTCGGGTTCTCCGGGATCATGTTGTTGAGCGCGGGCCGGCTTTCGTTCGCGGCTTCGTAAGGGTACACCGGCGCCGTGTCTTCGCAGTTCTGCGGCATATAGCTCAGCAGCTCCTTGATGTTGCGGATGCATTCCACTTCGTTGGCGCAGGCAAAATGGGTAACGCCGCTTTTGGTGGCGTGGGTATGCGCGCCGCCAAGCGCTTCGCTGGTCACTTCCTCATGGGTAACGGTCTTTACCACGTTGGGCCCGGTCACGAACATGTAGGACGTGTTCTCCACCATCAGGATAAAATCGGTGATGGCGGGGGAATAAACGGCTCCGCCGGCACAGGGGCCCATGATGGCGGATATTTGCGGTATCACGCCGGAGGCGCGGGTATTGCGGTAGAAGATGTCGGCATAACCAGCCAGGCTCACCACGCCTTCCTGTATACGGGCGCCGCCGCTGTCGTTCAGGCCGATAACGGGCGCTCCGTTCTCCATGGCAAGGTCCATCACGCGGCAGATCTTGCGGGCATGCGGCTCGGAAAGGCTGCCGCCGTATACGGTAAAGTCCTGGGAAAATACATACACCAGCCGGCCGTTCACGGTACCATAGCCCGTTACCACCCCGTCTCCGGGAAACTGTTCCTGGTCTGTGGTCATGCCTTTGTTGCGGTTATGCACAAACATGCCCAGTTCTTCAAAAGAACCTTCGTCCAGCAAAAGCTGTAATC
>CBFHAF010000424.1:0-4858 GCA_965653435.1 uncultured Chitinophaga sp. | reverse complement strand
GCTGAGCATGGTGTACAGGAACACGCCTGCCTTTTTTATATTCATTCTGCTGCCATTTGGTGAGTAATTACCGGCGATTTCTGCGCGGCAAACCGGAGGATGTGCTCCAGCCGCCTGCGGTTCACGCCGGCGCTGTATTCTTTCATGAAATCTTCCCGCAGCAGGCCTCCGAGCGGGCCTTTCCCGGAAAAGGAATGCACCGCATGGCGGAAGGAAGCCGGCGTGTTGGCCACGATGAAATTGTCGCTCAGCACGCCTTCCACGCCTTTGGAAGTGGCTATCACCGGGGTGCTGAGGGCCATGGCTTCCAGGCATTTGAGCCGGGTGCCGCTGCCGTGCAGCAGGGGAATGAGCACGCCGGCGGACTGTGCGATGTAAGGCTTGATATCAGGCACTTTGCCGATGGCTTTGATGTTCTTCCATTCGGTGGCGCCTTTCAGCTGCTGCAGGGCTTCCTTGGAATGGCGGCCTACCAGCAGCAGCTCGAACTTGTCCGCAAGTTCGTCGTTCCACACCTGGTCCACCAGCCATTTCAGCCCTTCGAAGTTCATGAACATGGAGAAGTTGGCGGTCATGGCCAGCCTCCGCGGGTTTCTTTCTTCCTGGAGGTTGTAGTCGTTTTCGTCCAGGAAGTTGGGCACCACGAATATCTTTTTCGGGTCGATGAAAGCGGCGTGGTATTGCCTGTCCGGCTCGCTGACGGTCATAACCGCCGCGGCCTGCGGGAAGTAGCGTTGTTCGTGCGTTCTTTCCAGGTTCACCAGCTGGCTGCGGCGCAGTTTCTGCACGAAGCCCTGCGCGGGCTTCTGCTGGGTGTGCTCGGCCTGCGCGTTGTGCGTGCCCAGTATCACGGGGATGCGGGCGGCGCTGAACCAGGGAATGTATTGTCCTACAAAACCATAGTCGAGGACCGCCATTTCGATGTTCGTAATGCTGCAGATGCTGGCGAAAAGCTTCAGCACGGCGGGGTCCTGCCGGAAGTAGAACTTCCCCGTCAGCCTGTCTGCCAGGGTGAGCGCCGGTTGCGTGAAGGTGTGGAACGTTACGCCGGGGATGGCGTATTCGTCCAGGTCCACCTGCTCTTTGTTGCCGATAATGGCATGAACGCTGTGCCCCAGGGAGGCCAGCGCTTTGAGCAGGTAACAGCTCCGGATCTTTTCCCCGCCGTTTTGCGGAAAGGGTGATATGGTGGTGAAGAAGAGGATGTTCATGGTCAGTTTGCGTTTAATACCGGGCTTTTACGGGTGATCTTCGCCAGGGCCTTGCCGGCCATTTCCGTCAGTTTCTGCAGCTCATACGGCGAAAGGCCGAAGAAGCGGATCAGCACCGCCAGCGATACGACCGCCAGGCTGCCGGTGGCCAGCAGCCGTGCAAAGCCCGGTTCCATGATGTAAGTAGGAATGAGCGCTATGCCGGCCGCGATGGAAACGGGCAGCAGCGAATGCCATACCACGTTTACCATAAAGCTGTGCACCGGTATGCCGGTAAGGCGTTTGGCCGCCAGCATGCGGTAGGCGGCTATGGCGCATTCTATCAGCAGGCTGAACGTGAGCACCGAGGCAGGAGGGAAGCCCGCCCGCAGCAGGAAGTATGCGCCGGGAATGTTGAGCAGCAGCAGGGTGAACAGCACGAGCTGGAAGGTCTTGATCCTCCCCACTGCCTGCACGGCCATCTGCAGGCCGCCGGAAAGCTGGTACACGAGCGATCCCGCAATAATGAGGCGGCAGAACGCCACGGTATGTTCCGGGTAATTTTTTAACCAGATATGAAGGATATAAGGCATTTCGATAATGGCCGGTATGGCAAAGAAGCTCAGCAGGAAGAACGCGAATTTGCAGGCCATGAGGCTCAGCATCACCATGCGTTCGCGGTTGCCGCTGCCTTCGCTTTTCACGAGCTGAGGGTTCAATGCCTGCAGCATGGTCACGGCGAAGTAGCTCAGCTGCGCATTCACCTGGTTGGCAATGGCGAATGCGGCGTTGATCACTGTCCCGAAAAATACGTTCAGCACCATGGCGATGCCCTGGGTTTTGGCGATCACGCCGGAAGCGCCTACCATGGCCCAGCCGGAGTAGGAGAACATTTCCCGGAGCAGGCCGCGGTCGAAGTACTTCGCGCTGATGCGGCTTTCGGGGTAACGGACGGTGCAGTAGCTCCATTTGAAGAGCAGCAGCGCCACCAGCAGCAGGGCGAGGCCTGCTGAATAGAACACGAGCTTGTCCCCGCCCAGGTATGCCAGGCTCACCGCCAGCCCCAGCTTTACAACGGATTCAACGATGCCCATCACCGCCAGCAGCAGCATGTTCTCATGGGTGTTGATCATCGCGTCGTAAGGCACGGACACGATGGTAAAAAAGGCGCTGGCCGTCATAAAATGGAAAATGACGCGCGCGGCGCCTAACCTTTCTGCGGGGATGTTCAGCACGTGATTAAATAAATAGATACCTGTTAACTCCAGCAATCCGACCACGATTACGCTTATGAAGAGGTGCAGCCAGATGCCGGAGTTAAATGCTTTTTTGAGTTGGAGCAGGTTGCCGGAGCCGAGGAAAAACGACATATACCGCTGGGTGCTGAGCGTCATGGAGCTGTTCAGGAAGCTCAGCATGGCCACTATGCCCGCCACGAGGTTGAATATCCCGTAATCCACGGCTCCGAGGCCGTTCAATACAAGGCGCGTGGCATATAATGCGATCAGCATGGTGACCAGCATCTTGCCGTATAAGAACCCTGTATTTAAAACTACTCTGTTTGCTGCCTGCATTTATTAACCCATCAGATGTTCAAATTGAGCAATGTCTTTTTTGCGGAACAGCTCCACGTCGGAGGCTACCATTTCGCGCACGAGATCCTGCAGGTCGTATTTCGGCTCCCAGCCCAGCTTGGTCTTGGACTTTGTCGGGTCGCCTATGAGCAGGTCCACTTCAGTGGGGCGGAAATATTTGGGATCCACGGCCACCACTTCCTTGCCGATGGGCAGGATGAAGTCTTTATTGCGGCAGGCGGTTACCACAGCGGTTTCGTTCACGCCTTCGCCGGCAAATTCCAGCTCTATGCCCAGCTCGTCGAACGCCATGCGCACGAAGTCGCGTACGGGGGTGGTGATGCCGGTGGCGATCACGTAATCGTCCGGCTGGTCCTGCTGCAGGATGCGCCACATGGCTTCTACGTAATCTTTTGCATGGCCCCAGTCGCGGCGTGCGTCCAGGTTGCCGAGGTATAATTTATCCTGCAGGCCCAGCACGATGGCTGCGGCGGCGCGGGTGATCTTGCGGGTAACGAAGGTTTCGCCGCGCAGCGGGCTCTCGTGGTTGAAGAGGATGCCGTTGCAGGCGTACATGCCGTATGCTTCACGGTAGTTAACGGTGATCCAGTAGGCGTAGAGTTTTGCAACTGCGTAAGGGCTGCGGGGATAGAAAGGCGTGCTTTCTTTCTGCGGCACTTCCTGTACAAGGCCGTACAGCTCGGAGGTGCTGGCCTGGTATACGCGGCATTTGTGCTCCATTTTCAGGATGCGCAGTGCCTCCAGGATGCGCAGCGTGCCGATGCCGTCAGCATTGGCTGTGTATTCCGGCGTATCGAAGCTCACACGCACATGGCTCATGGCGGCGAGGTTGTATATTTCGTCGGGCTGGGTTTCCTGGATGATGCGGATGAGGTTGGTGCTGTCTGTCATATCGCCGTAGTGAAGGCGGAAACGCACGTCCTGGCTGTGAGGGTCCTGGTAAAGATGGTCGATCCTTTCGGTGTTGATAAGGGATGCGCGGCGTTTGATGCCATGTACCATGTATCCTTTCTCAAGGAGGAGTTCCGCGAGGTAGGCCCCGTCCTGTCCGTTCACGCCGGTTATTAAAGCTACTTTCATATGATGCTGTTTTAGTTAGTTATATCGCGTTGATGAGGGAAAATTGTTTTTTGACGAAATCGCTGTAAGCCAGGTGGATGCCTGTTTGCAGGTCCACGCTGTGTTTCCAGCCAAGGCTGTGCAGGCGGCTTACGTCCAGCAGCTTGCGGGGCGTTCCGTCGGGCTTGCTGCTGTCGAAAAGGATGTCTCCTTCATAATTGGTCACGGCCTTTACGGTCTCGGCCAGCTCGCGGATGCTCAGGTCTTCGCCGGTGCCCACGTTGATGGTTTCGGCGCCGTCGTAGTGATGCATGAGGTATACGCAGGCGTCAGCCAGGTCGTCCGCAAAGAGGAATTCGCGTTTGGGCGTTCCCGTTCCCCATACGGTCACGGAAGGCCTGCGCTCGGTGCGCGCTTCGTGGAAGCGGCGGATGAGGGCGGGCAGCACATGCGAATTCTCGGGATGGTAATTGTCGCCGATGCCGTACAGGTTGGTAGGCATCACGCTGATGAAGTTGCAGCCGTATTGCTGGCGGTACGTTTCGCAAAGCTTGATGCCGGTTATTTTCGCAATGGCGTAAGGTTCGTTGGTGGCTTCCAGGGGGCCGGTGAGCAGGCTGTCTTCCGTAATGGGCTGTGCGGCCATACGGGGGTAAATGCAGGAGCTGCCGAGGAACATGAGCTTGTTCACCTTGTTTTCATACGCAGCGTGTATGATGTTGGCCGCGATCATGAGGTTGTCGTACAGGAATTCCGCGCGGTAGGTGTTGTTCGCATGAATGCCGCCTACTTTCGCGGCGGCGAGGAACACATAGTCCGGCTTTTCGGTGCGGAAAAACTCGTTCACGGCCTGCTGGTTGCGCAGGTCCAGCTCGCCCGAAGTGCGCAGCAGGAGGTTCTGGTACCCAAGGGATATGAGCTTTTTCTTGATGGCGCCGCCCACCATTCCACGGTGCCCGGCGATATAGATTTTATCTGTTAGTTTCATCCGATAATATTTGTCTTTTTTAAAGG
>CBFHAF010000423.1:0-4868 GCA_965653435.1 uncultured Chitinophaga sp. | reverse complement strand
GGACAAACCAGAAATGGGCCTGAACCCGGATTCGAACTTTTTGCCGAAGCAGTACATCAACCCCGATGTGATCGGCATACCGAAGATGGGCAAGCACTGGGTAGATGCCACCGGGCCTGAATTCCAGCCGGGCGGTAAGTTCACCACGGCATTCCTTATGGGCACCTACAACCGGAAAGTGGTTTTCTGGGAACCCATGATCACCCGCGAGTACCTGGCTTCGGAACCGGATACGGTGATGGCGGTACCGCAGCCCAAAGCGTTCCAGCAAAAAAGTCATTACCCCACCAGGTACGAGATCCGCTTCGACCGGCAAAAGCGGGAATACCGGATACTGCTGTCCGGCTTCGAGCACCGTTAATTTTTTTCACAGACAAAACGATCATCAAAAAATGAAAATATTACTGATATCAGTGGCAGCATTGCTTTACGCCTGGACTGCCGGGGAAGATACCCTGATCGGCAGGTGGGAGAGCCCCCGTTCCGATAAAGGGAATGTGACCGGCGTGGTGTTTATAACAGACAGCACCTTCGAAGGATATTTCAACAATAAACCTTTCGTAACCGGTAAATACACCCTGGAAAATGATGTATTTACCATGGTGGACAATGGTTGTGACGGCAAACCGGGCAGTTACCGGGTCATTTTCTTCAGCAGCAACGATTCCATGCGCTTTGAGCCCATCAGCGACAGTTGCGTGGGGAGAAGGAACGGGATGAGCCGCCTGGTGATGGGCAGGGTAAAATGATGCTTATGAAACCGCGATACGAGGTTCCATCCGGCCTTTCAAAATGTGAAGCATTCACTGAGGCCGTTAAAGGAGACCTATTTGAACGAAGCAAAATCAATTATTAACGGATGAAAATATATGCCCTTCTGGCAATCATTGGTCGTGTGTTGGTCTTTGTTACGCAGGCTTCCTCATCGCGTGAGGGGCCTGCTGACAAAGCCGCGCTGGGAGAGATGCTTTTTTCCGACCCCATCCTTTCGCGTACCCGCACCATCAGCTGCGCCAGCTGCCACAAACCCGCCTTTGCTTTTGCAGACACTACCGCTGTGAGCACCGGTGTGGAGGGAAGGACGGGTGTAAGGAATACACCTTCCGCCATGAACCTCAGCTTGCAGCGTACCTTCTTCTGGGACGGGCGCGCCGGAAGCCTGGAAGAGCAGGCGCTCGCGCCCATCAAAAACCCGGATGAAATGGACCTGCCCATCGAAGAGGCCGTACGGCGGCTGAAAGCAGATAACAAATACAATCTGTATTTCCGCAACATATTCGACAGCGAGCCAGACAGCGTGAACCTCGCCGCCGCCATCGCGGCTTTTGAACGGACCCTGGAAACCAGCGACAGCCCGTTCGACAACTGGAAGTTCTCCGATGATCCCCGCGCAGTAAGCGATGCCGCAAAGCGTGGCTTTACACTTTTCAATGAAAAGGGGAAATGCGTGAAATGCCATTTCGGGGCGGACTTCACTGCCAACGAGTTCCGGAACATCGGCCTGTTCAACGGCAAAGAATTCAACGACAGCGGCCGTGCGGCAATTTCAGGGAATAAAGAAGAAACCGGGAAGTTCAAAACCCCCGGCCTGCGCAATATTGCGCTAACAGCGCCTTATATGCACAACGGCATGCTCAGGGACCTGCGCGAGGTGATCGAGTTTTATAACGAACCGGGCAAATTCGTCAAAAATGCGATCGGCCGGGACAGCATATTGCTGCAGCCATTAGGATTAACAGATGATGAAAAGAAGGATCTGGAGGCATTCCTGCTTTCGCTGACAGACAAAAGGTTTGAGCAGCAGGCCGGAATTGCCGCACAGTAACAGTTAAGGACAGGTACAGATCATGCCCCGGCAGCCGCCCTGGTTGACGGGGCTTTTTTAGTTACCTTCGAGAAGCGCCGGATACCAGGAAAATCCCGCCAGTTATAAACTCGGGGCTTGCCGGCTGGTTTTTGAGAGTTAAATTGTCAATAATTGTTTCATCCTGAACCGCTCAAATCCTGCTCATGAAAATACTCCTGACCGTAGAACGGCTGATCTGCTGCATCGGCCTTCTGATCCTCACCGGTTGCGCCGGCAGAAATAAAGTGCCGGACAGCAAAACCATCGACGCCATGAATCTCAAAAAAGGCAAAACGATCCTCTGCGGCCCGGCGGATCAGCAGCTGGGCGCCGTATCGTTTGAAACCTCTTGTTCCGGGAAGGTGAAAGATGAATTTAACCTCGGGCTGGCCCTGCTGCACTCATTCGAGTATGACGAGGCGGAAAAGGTGTTCGCCGGCATCATCAGCCGGGAGCCGGGCTGCGCCATGGCCTACTGGGGCGTGGCCATGAGCAATTTCCACCCGTTGTGGTCGCCGCCCAGCAAAGAAGAATTTGAAAAGGGAAGCAAGGCGGTGGCAATTGCACAATCCATTTCCAGTAAATCGGCAAGAGAGTCCGCTTACATCGATGCGATCGCTGAATTTTATAAGGACCCTGAAAACACGAACCACAAGAGCCGCTGTGTGAGCTTCGAAAAGGCCATGGAAAAAGTACACCTCGCTTACCCTGACGATGCGGACGCAGCTTCATTTTACGCCCTTTCGCTGAACGGCGCGGCAGACCCGAAAGACAAGACCTACAGCAAACAAAAGAAGGCAGGGGAGATACTCGCTGCCACGGGCAAAGACAATTCACATCCCGGTATCATACACTACATCATCCACAGTTACGACTACCCGGCATTAGCCGCCATGGCGCTTCCTGCGGCAAGAAAGTATGCTTCGGTGGCCCCGTCGTCCTCACACGCGCAACACATGCCTTCTCATATTTTCGTGCGGCTCGGCCTCTGGGATGAAAGCATCTATTCCAATAAAGTAGCTGCCTCCGCCGCAAAATGTTATGCAGAGACCTTAGGTATCCAGGGCCATTGGGACGAGGAACTGCACGCCCTGGATTACCTCGTGTATTCCTACCTGCAGAAAGCGGATAACAAAAGCGCGAAGGAACAATGTGATTACCTGAAAACGATCCATGAAGTATATCCCGTAACCCCGAAGGTGATCTATTCCTTTGCCGCCATTCCTGCCCGCTATGCGCTGGAAAACAGGATGTGGGAGGAAGCGGCAGCCCTTCAGCCGCATGAAACGAGCTTTGACTGGGATAAATACCCCTGGGAAAAGGCCATCATCCATTTCACCAGGCTGCTGGGCGACGTTCAGCTCAACCGGCTGGATGCGGCCAGGGAAGAGTATAAAACGCTCAGCCGGCTGCACGACACGCTCATCAAAAAACAGGAAGCATATAAAGCCAACCAGGTGCAGATACAGCTGAAAGCTTCCGAAGCCTGGATATCGTTCAGGGAAGGGAAACATGAAGAGGCGCTGAAACGAATGAATGAAGCCGCCCTCATGGAAGAGACCACCCCCAAGCCGCCGGTTACGCCTTCCGAAGTAGTGCCCGCGAGGGAATTACTGGGCGACATGCTGCTGGCTATGAACGAGCCGGCAAAAGCACTGGTTGCGTATGAGATCAATCTCAGGGACCATCCCAACCGCTTCAACGCTTTATACAGCGCAGGCCTGGCCGCGGAGAAGTCCGGCGATCCGGCAAAAGCAGGTGTTTATTACGGCCTGCTGGTCAAAAACTCCAACTCACCGAATTCCGGCCGGCCCGAATTAACGGCGGCACAGCAGTTTCTCGGCAAATCTAAGCCGTTGGCGCAGGCAAGCCGCTGATGAGAATGGGCAAAAGAATGCGGAAGGAACGATTATTGCTGCTTCCCGTCTAAACAGAAATATTGAAGATCGCAACCTACAATGTCAACGGTATAAATGGCCGGCTGCCGGTGCTGCTGCGCTGGCTCAAAGAAGCAAAGCCCGACGTGGTCTGCCTGCAGGAACTGAAGGCGCCGCAGGAAAAATTCCCGGAGAAAAGCATACAGGAAGCGGGGTACAGCGCCATCTGGCATAGGCAGAAAAGCTGGAACGGCGTGGCTATCCTGTCCGCCAAAGGGAAGATACAGGAGGTGAGGAGAACATTGCCCGGCGGAGAGGATGATACCCACAGCCGTTATATAGAGGCGATCGTGAACGGAATGCTGATCGCCTGCCTCTACCTGCCGAACGGTAATCCGTATCCCGGCGTCAAATTCGACTATAAGCTGGATTGGTTCAAGCGACTGCACGCGCATTCAAAAACGCTGCTCCGCCAGGAGGTGCCTGTTGTGCTCTGCGGGGACTATAACGTGATGCCAACGGAACTGGACGTTTATAAACCCGAAAAATATATCAACGATGCACTGTTCCGCAAAGAAGTGAGGGCGGCCTGGCAGCGGCTTGTGAAATTAGGCTGGACGGATGCATTGCGCCACCTGTATCCTAATGAACGCATCTACACTTTCTGGGATTATCTCCGGAACGCCTGGGGCCGCGAGGCAGGCCTGCGGCTGGATCATTTTCTTTTAAATCCGGAGGCGGAAGGCCGCCTCCGGAATGCCGGTGTGGACAAGCATGTGCGCGGCTGGGAAAAATCCAGCGATCATGCGCCTGTATGGATAGAGCTGTCCTGATAAATCCTAATGCGCCGGTTGTTTGTGAACCCTGATATTCCCGGCGCCAGGTGCGCTCCTTGTTGTTATGGCCGCGCCGATCTCGGCTAACCCCAGGATAAAGTGAGGCTGCCACACAAATTCCGAGAAGCCGAAAAGCCAGGGTGATGCAGCCAGCACAATACCGCCCAGCGCGTCCAGGATAAGGTGCATTCTCATCGAAATGACGCGGGCGAGGCCCAGTTCATAATCCGTCAGCAAACTATAAATGATAACGGCAGCCCCCAGCACAACAGGAACCCACGTTTCCGCTCCGCCCCGGTAAAAGCTGAA
>CBFHAF010000422.1:0-4872 GCA_965653435.1 uncultured Chitinophaga sp. | reverse complement strand
CAGGTGTTTCACTTATTGAAAAATTATTATAAATAATAAATGGCTGCTGGAGAAGGTCACTTACGTTGAAGCGGAGCGTCAGTTTATTTTTCAGCAGGGCAGCATTCAGCTGGACGTCCACCACGTCCCTGGGATGTTCATATTCATCCTGCCAGGGATACAAACCGCCGTTGACGATCCTTCTGCCGTAACGGTTATAGCTTATCTGCAAGCCCACGGGCTTGCCCGTGTAGCTGACGGCTCCGTTGTAAATATTGGGGGACAGGCCCTGGACCGGCCTGGACCTCGATTCACCCGGCAGAACGTTCTCCTGGCCGCCGGTTACACCGTTCGCCGCATCCAGCAATTCAGTCGAATTGTATTCCACATTCGCCTTCATCCAGCTCGCATTACCGCTGACATAGATATTGGACAACAGGCGGGAATCTTTGCTGATAAAATTCAGCGACTTCCTGAAATCTATCTCCAGCCCCATGCTGTTTGAGCTCTTCAGGTTGAAGTAGAAATATAGCAGGTTGCCTGACCCCTGCGCTGCCACGAGCTCAACAGGAGATACAAAGTGTTTGTGGAAAAGTGAAAAAGAGAATACCTCAGCAGCAGACGGGTAAAACTCATAACGCAGGTCCACATTGGTGATCTTCGCGTCTTTCAGGCCCAGCGCCCCTTTGTAATCCATACGTGATTTGAAGTCGAAATACCGGAACGCGGACCTTTCCCTGAAATCAGGACGGCTGAGCGTTTGAGACACCGAAGCCCTTACATTCATTTTTGAATTGAGCGAATATATCAGGTTGGCGGAAGGCAGCCAGTCCAGCTTGTGATAAGTATAGTTCGGTACCGGTTCTCCCTTCACATAAAAAAGGCTGTTTACGAACATGGTATTGTCTTCCGCTCTCACACCGCCGATAAAGCGCAGCTTGCTGAGCAGGTTCGCATCCAGCATCAGGTACCCCGCATGAAGGCGCTGGATACCGTCGTAGGTGTTGCCATCATAAATAGTTCTGTCGTAGAAAATATACCCGGGCCTGATGAACTCCGGAGCCAGCAGCTTTTCAACGGGCAGCCCAAAGATCTTTGAGTGAAAATCAGGGGCCAGGTCTGCCGCATTATACTGGATCGCAGCAAGGCCGAAGCTTTCAAAATCTGCTTCCCTGTATGTACCGGCATATCCTGCCTTGATGCGTTGTTGCAACCCACCTGCAGTGAAGGGGAAAATCACGTTGGCCGCCCAGTTGTACCGGGTTTCATTCAGCCTTGAATTGTATATGCTCAATCCCCTGTTAAGGGCGCCGGAACGGTCGCGCAACCCTTCATATTCATAAAAATTATCACGGCCATAAGCACGGTGCGCCATGGCGCTACGCGTATCCGGCTGGTCTCTCTGAACGGTCACCCTGTCTACATTCCATTCTGCCTTCATACCTCGCTTTCCAAGCGCATGCTCTCCTTCCAGGCGGTGCTGCCAGATATCGTTGACCGTAGTGATGCTGAGAGTGTTGCGGTAGATACCCGGTGTATAACCAGGCATCGGGCCAAACGCATCTGATGTTTCATTTACGAAAAGATGGTTATACAGGTTTTTGAAAGCGATCTTGGTGGTCTTGCCCTGGTACGCCACGTTCAGCACGCCGCCCACCGAGGAACGGAAAACATTATTGCCGCCCCTGAAATCGAATTGTTCATCGGCATAAGTTTTTCTTTCTTCCTCTTCCCTCGATTCTTCATGGCGGAACAGGCCGCCTGCTATGATACCAATGTTGGCGCCGTTTCTCAGCGATATTTTTTGCCCGATATTGAACTGGTAGTTCTGCACGGGAGAATATTTGTATTTGTAGACTCCCCAGTTGTTCGGTATCCGGCGGCCCATCTCTCCTATTTTCTCTTTATCTACAGTGCCTTTTAACAGCTCGCTTTCATATTCAGGGAAGTTCCAGTTATTCTTTTTCCACCAGCCTTTTGTTCCGTCGTCATAACCCAGGTAATCGTTCTTCCCTCTTTTTGAGCTGTAGATGTCTTCCCCGGCACTTTTGGTATTGATGCCCGTGCCAAGGGTAACGTTATAATAGCTTTCAACGGGAATATCTCTTGTATTCACCTGCACCAGGCCGCCTGCGAATTCTGAAGACATGTCGGGCGTAGCCGTTTTATGTATCACGATATTGTCGATCAGGCCGGCGGGGATCACGTCGAACGCAAAGTTGCGCCTGTTGGGCTCGGTACTGGGCAAAATGGAACCGTTCAGCAGCACCGTGTTATATCTGTCGCTCAGGCCACGCACGGTCACATATTTTTCATCCTGCACGGTGAGGCCGCTCACACGCTTCAGCACCTGTGCCGCATTGTTATCCGGCGTTGCCCTGATCTGCTCCGCGCTGATGCCGTCTGAGATAGCAGCATTGTTCTTCTGTTTCAGGTACAGGGATGAAATGGATTCCCTCCTGGCGGAAGACACTACCTCCACGCCTTTCAGCGTTCCCTTCTGCACGTTCAGCGCAATGTTCAATACTACCGGGCTGCCGCCTTTTACGGCCACCTCGTCGATCCTTTTGGAATTATAGCCGATAGAGCTGACAGTCACGCTGTGCGTGCCTTCCGGCAACTCAAGAGTATATTCGCCTTTCACGTCCGCGGTGGTACCCTGGCTGCCAGCCTTGATGGTAGCGCCTATCACAGGGGAATTGTCTTTCGCGTCCAGTACCTGGCCGGTGAGTTTACCGGCCAGGGTCCTGGTTACGGGTTTCCTGTTGAGGATAATTACATCATTCTCGATATTAAATACATAAGCAGTTCCCTTCAATGCCAGGGTTAACACTTCCTGGATGCCGGCCTGGCTTACGTTTACAGTTACAGGCGTGTTCAGGTCCACTTCTTCTTTTACCATGTTCACAACATAACCGGTCTGGGCCTCGATCCGGGCGATCAGTTCACTTAAAGGCGCTTTATTCAGCGACAGCGAGAGTTTTTTAGTTTGTGCAAATACTACATTGGTCGATAAAACAAACAGGATCAAAACACATGATCTTAATGCTTTTGTTCGGGCAAAAGACCTCCCTTTCCCCCTTTCGGGAGAATTTTTTGTAACAATGTTCATTCTTGTTCTTTTTACTTTTTGATTTGTGTTATAATAGAAGCAGGTATTTCATTAATGTATAACGACCAGTGAATCCTTGATCCGGTAGTTGAAACGCGCCATCTTGCTCAGCAAATGAATGATCTCCTCTTTGCTTTTGCGGTGAAAGGTTCCCCTGATGTGCTTTTCCAGCACCGTCCGGTCTTCCACTTTAAAATCCAGTCCATAATTATACCGGAGGTTCCTGAAAACGTCTTCCAGTTTCATATCGGTGAAAACGAGGTCGTTGTTGATCCAGCCATCGATGGAAGCTGCGTGCACTTCGCTGAGCGCTACACCGGCGGAATGTTTGCTGAACACGGCTTTTTTCCCGGGCAGCACCAGCACGTTCTCCTTCCCTGCGCTGTTCACCGCCACCCTGCCGGTTTTCACGGCCACGTCCACCTCCGGTTCATCCGCGTAGTTGCGTACATTGAATGAAGTGCCCAGCACATCCACCTGGATGTTGCCGGTGGTAACTTTAAAAGGCCGCTGGGGGTCCTGCGCCACGTCGAGGAAGGCTTCACCTTCCACCAGCTTTATTTCGCGGCTGTTCTTGGCAAAGGTCTCTGGATACATCACGGTGCTGCCGCCGTTCACGTAAATGTCCGAGCTGTCGTTCAGGTGGATCACGATGCGCTGGCCGGCTGCTGTTGTAACGGTTTTCCATGAAACGGCCATTGCCGCTTCATGCTGTTGCTGCCTGCCGGGCCTGCCCAGTTGGAATCCAACAGCCCCGGCAACCAGTATGGCAGCGGCGCCGGCGGTCTTCACCCATGTCCTGCGCCACCAGGCTCTCATCGGGATCACCTGTGCAGCAGCAGGCCTGATATCAGCCGCAATATTCTTGTAAACATGATCGAGTTTTTGAGGGTCTACAGGCATCTCTTCCAGGGTATTCCATTCCTGGTCCGGGAAAACGGCAGCCAGCTCTTCCTGCGTCGCGTTTTCCAGGAACTGAATGATCCAGGCTTCTTCTTCCGGCTGCAGCGTTCCTGCATCCAGTCCTTTCAGGTATGACCGTATCTTGAAAATATCCATGACATAAATACGCTGAACAGGTATCTCATCCCTCCACGAAACGTATTACCAAATTGTTAAGCGTGATCCCACCGGGAAAAGAAAAAGGGAAGAACGGGTTAAATGTTGACCAGCACTGCATATGCGAGGCAGAACTGGATGCGGGATAATAATTTCGATTGAAGTATCCGGGAGGTTTCGCGGATGTATTTCTCTACTGTTTTGATGGCGATGCCTTCCTTTTCGGAGATCTGGAAATAAGTGAGGCCATATTCCCGGTGCAGCCTGAAACATTGCTGCTTAAGCGGGCTGATGCCCCGCATCACCTGTTCGTAATCCTGGTTGCATTCCTTCTGGTGCATGTTCCGGATAACGTTATTATCCGCCGCATCTGCCTGCGGATGGTCTGCCTGGCGGAGGGAAGCGATGTAAACGGAGCTTTTTTTCCTGTTGGAAGCAAGGGTGCGGAAATAGGACAATACCGTATTTTTCAGGATCCTGAACAGGTAATTCTCCAGCACCTGGTCCTCATCGATCTGTTCCCTGTTCTGCCAGAGCTTTACGTAAGCTTCCTGGGCGATATCGTCCATATAGGCGTTGTCTTTCTCGAAAAATTTTCTCAGGTAGGCGAGTACACGGGGATATGTACTATCAAAAAAATCCCTGAAAGCCAGCTCATTACCATTCTTTATTTCACTGGAAAGGAAGTTCATATGCTAACCTGCTTTTTCAAGCTGCGCGAC
>CBFHAF010000421.1:0-4872 GCA_965653435.1 uncultured Chitinophaga sp. | reverse complement strand
CTTTGATCCCGCCGCCATCCGCAGCGAAAACAAAGCGCCCGATGTGTACTTTACAGACTTCAAGGTATTCAACAACTCCTTCAGCCACCTGCTGATGCAGGATAAGATCACGCTGAAGCACGACCAGAATTATTTCCGCATAGAGTTCGCCGCGCCGGACTTTTCTTCCCCCGATACCCGGTACGCTTACCGGCTTGAAGGCCTGGACAGGCGTTGGGTAGACAATGGCAGCCAGCATTTCGCGCAGTTCTCCAACCTCAAAGGAGGGGAGTACGTCTTCCAGGTAAAGGCTACCGGCGGGCCCGGCGCGAAGGAAGGAAAGATCGCCTGGGTGCGCATCATCATCATCCCGCCCTTCTGGCAGCAGTGGTGGTTTTACGCGCTCGTGGCCCTGGCCCTTGGCGGCGCAGCGTACGGCATTTACCGCTACCGGGTGAATGAGCTGCTCAAACGCCAGGCCATCCGCAATAAAATTGCGCAGGACCTGCACGACAATATCGGCTCTACCCTCAGCAGCATAGCGGTATACAGCGAAGTGGCCCAGATATACAACGAACGGCAGAACCGGGAAGAACTGAGCGGGGCCATTTCCCGCATCAGTGATACTGCCGGGGAAATGATCTCCGAAATGAACGATATCGTTTGGGCGATCAATCCCGGGAACGACAGCATGGCCGTCATCCTGCAGCGCATGGAATCCTTCGCCCGCCCGCTGCTGGCCGCGAGGAACATCCATTTCCATTTTGACGTTGCCCGGGAAGTAACGGCGCTGAACCTGGAAATGACCCGGCGCAAGAACTTTTACCTCATTTTCAAGGAAGCGGTGAACAATGCCCTGAAGTATTCGGATTGCGTAAATTTGCAGGTGAAGATCAACCTGCACCACCGGCAGCTGGAGCTGGCCGTGCAGGACGATGGCAAAGGTTTTGACCGGGCGGCGGCGGGCCTGCGATCTTTATCCGGCAACGGCCTGCGCAACATGGAAATGAGGGCGGCTGAAATGAAAGGGACGCTTATCATTCAAAGCCAGCCCGGCCAGGGAACGCTCATCCGCCTCACGTTCCCCGTATCGTGAGCAGTCACCGGTTTCGGGGATTGCGCATGTCCGCAAATAGGAAGAACTTCAGCCAACAACCATTATATGAGCACACGCATCGCAATATTCGACGACAATAAAAGCATCCGGGAAAGCATCACCATGCTGCTGGGAACCGTTCCGGACATGGAAGTGGCAGGCTCCTTTTCCCATGTGCTGGATTGCGTGGCGGACGTGCGCGGCTGCCGGCCGGATATTATCCTGATGGATATCGAAATGCCGGGCATGACCGGTATCGAGGCGCTGAAGCTGATCAAAGCGGAGTTTCCGCAGGTGCAGGTGCTCATGCAAACCGTGTTTGAAGACGACGACCGTGTTTTCGATTCCATCTGCGCGGGGGCATCCGGTTATATCCTGAAGAACCAGCTCAACACCCGGCTGATCGAAGCAGTCAGGGAGCTGCAATACGGCGGTTCCCCCATGTCGCCCTCCATCGCCAGGAAAGTGCTGGCAAAGCTGCAGCAGATCCCGCAGCATGTACAATCCACGCCCGCGCCGGACTATCGCCTTTCTCCCCGCGAAAAAGAAGTGCTGGCCTGCATCGTGGAAGGGCTGAGCTATAAAATGATCGCAGACCGGCTCACCATCAGCTACGAAACCGTGCGCAGCCACGTGAAAAAGATCTATGAAAAACTGCATGTGGCATCCCTCACAGAAGCCGTGGCAAAGGCTATCAACCAGAAGCTCGTTTAACTGCTCCCGCACTGGTAGTACTAAAATACTATTGTCCGCACCCCGCACCCCTGTTAGTTTTACTGCTTAAACTGACAAGAGATCATGAACAATTTTATTACGCTGGATAACCTCAAAACAGCCAACGCGATGGAAGGAGCGGATGTCGCTTTTTTCCAGACAGATTACCATACGGTAGGATATACCATCATGAAAGCCGGCGCGGAAGTGCCCTTGCACCAGCATGTCCAGGAAGCGATGGACATCGTGCTGGAAGGAATGCTCGAAATGAAGATCGGGGAAAAGACGGATTTACTCACGCCCGGCATGATGAGCTTTGTGCCTTCCACTGTGCCGCACCGCGCAAAAGCGGTGACCGATTGTAAAGTGGTCACCATCCTCTACCCCCAACGTCAATTTTAAACACAGCCATGAAACGATTAACCCCTTTAAAAGCCGGCCTGCTTATTCTTTGTTTTACAGCCGGCCCTTCCGCCGCAGATGCGCAATTCCAATATCCCCGCACGCAACAGCAACCCGTAACGGATACTTATTACGGCGTGAAGGTGACCGACCCTTACCGCTGGATGGAAAATATGGACAACGCGGAAACGCAGCAATGGTTCAAAGCGCAGGGTGCGCTCACCACGCAGTGGCTGGGCAGGATAGAAGGCCGTGCAGCGCTCCGCGAAGAGATCCTTCAGCTTTACAACATGTCCCGGCCCTCCAGGCTGGGTGCGGACCTGGAGATATACGAACGGAACAACCGTTTTTTTTACCGGAAAGAAAAGCCCGGGCAGCCCGTGGCCACGATCTGCTACCGCGAGGGGCGGAACGGCCCGGAGAAAGTACTGGCAGACCCCGCAAATTTTTCCATCGGTAAAAGCACCGAGGTCGCTTTTTTCCTGCCATCCAACGACGGCACAAAGCTGGCTTTCGGCTTAACCGGGAACGGGAAGGAGCTGGCAGCCATCCGGATCATTGATGTGGACAGGGGCACGCTTTTTCCTGAAATAATCTACCCGTCCTGGTTCGGCATTTCTTCCTGGACGGCGGACAGCCAGGGTTTCCTCTACACCCGCAACAACAGCGACAATGTGAACGATACCAATATGCTGCTGGACACGAAGGTGATGTATCACCGGGTGGGTACGGCTGAGGCTGAGGATAAAGAAATATTTTCCCGCGCCGCATACCCCGAGTGGGACCTGCAGCCCCGGGATGTGCTCTACGTCAATATTTCGGACGACAACCGCTATATCATTGCCTATGCAGCCACCGTGCTGGACGAGTTCAGGTCATTTATCGCGCCGGCTTCCGCCTTGCTGGAGCCGCATATCAGCTGGAAACCGGTCACTTCAACGGCAGACCAGGTGAAAGGCCTTTACCTGAAAGGGGACGACCTGTTCCTTTTATCCCACCGCGAGGCAGGAAATTCCAGGCTGTTGCGCACGAAAGCATCCGATCCCGATGTGAAGAACGCCGGGGTGGTGATCCCCGAGCAAAAACAATTGCTGGAGAAGGTCAGGCAGGCGAAGGATTATCTCTACCTCACCTATTCCGACGGCGTGAATAATTTCCTGAAACAGTATCACTTCGCAACCGGGAAGATATCAGATGTGGAACTTCCTCTGAAAGGCACGCTAAATACCGCGGTGACGGACCCTATGGGCAACGGCTTCGTCGCGGAGATCACTTCCTGGAACATGCCCCCGGTCAAATTTGATGTGGATGGCAGCGGCCGGGCGAAGAAAAGCGTTTTTGAAACGAACAAGCCGGTACCCGGCAGCGAGGATATGGTCGTGGAAGAGATCGAAGTGCCGGGCCACGATGGCGAGATGATACCGCTTTCGGTCTTTTATCATAAGAACCTGGTGAAGAATGGCAGCGCGCCCTGTTTTGTGAGCGGTTACGGGAGCTATGGCATGACCATTTCTCCCTTCTTCCATCCCGCGTTCTTTGCCATGATGAACAAAGGCGCCGTGGTAGCGATTGCGCACGTGCGCGGCGGAGGGGAAAAAGGCAATGCCTGGCGTATGGGAGGATTTAAATCAAACAAGCCCAACACCTGGAAAGACCTGATCGCCTGCGCGGAGTACCTCATCGAAAAACGTTACACTTCTGTGAAGCGTATCGTGGCCCATGGCGGCAGCGCGGGCGGCATCACCGTTGGCCGCGCCGTTACCGAACGGCCGGACCTTTTTGCCGCTGCTATCAATGAGGTGGGGCTGAACAATATGATCCGGCTGGAACAGGCGCCCAACGGGCCGAACAACGCCACCGAATTTGGCACCGTAAGGGACAGCATTGAATGCATGGGATTGCTGGAGATGGACAGCTACCATCACGTGAAAGCAGGCGTGGCTTACCCGGCGGTGCTTTCAACGGTGGGCATGAACGATCCGCGCGTAAGCGCATGGCTCACCGGCAAATTTGCTGCAGCACTGCAGCAGGCCTCTGTTTCCGGTAAGCCGGTATTGCTTTCGGTGAACTACGAGGCCGGGCATATTTCGCGGGACAAGGAGGTGGCCGCGGCCCGGTATGCGGACATCATTTCGTTTGCCCTCTGGCAATGCGGCCACCCGGGTTTCGGGCTGAAGAAAGAAAACGCGGGAACCATTACACCGCGGAAGGCAGCTTCCACTCGTTGATATACCGCGCGCCGGAAGACGGGATGTTTTCCGGCGTGTTTATTTTATTCAGCAGTTCTATGGCATTGTTCACCTGGAACTTCTGGAACAGCTTCTGCCGCATGTTCCGCACGGTATGATGGCTGATGCTGAGGGAATGGGCGATCTCTTTGGTGGAAAGGCCCTGTTTCATCAGGGGCAGCAGCTCGTTTTCCCGGGGAGACAGCTGGCTCACGGCCTGGGCGGCGGCATCGTACTCGATAATTTTTTTATTGCCGTGGCCGTCTTTGTACGCCGCCATTTTTAAGCCGGCGAACGGGGTTTCCTCGCTGATGTCGCGCAGCAGCATATAATGCAGGTTCAGGTTATTGCGCAGGGGGATCATGGCTTTTTCGTCGTGCAGGTGCATGTACCGGCCGCTGGGGTGCTGTATGCGGTAATTGAATATAAAACGCAGCTTATGGCGTTCCGCGG
>CBFHAF010000420.1:0-4886 GCA_965653435.1 uncultured Chitinophaga sp. | reverse complement strand
ATGCGCGGGGGATATTTCTGCGATGTACAGCGGGCTGAGGATGGAGGCCATGCCCACGCCGATGCCCGCGGTGAAACGCATGGTTACGAACATGCCGAGGCCATTGGAAAAGGCCATGCCCAGCGAAGAAAGTGTGAAGATGAACGCGGCAAGGATCAGCCCGGGTTTGCGGCCGTAACGGTCCGCCAGTGCGCCGGCAGCCAGGCAGCCAGCCATGCAGCCGAGCGCGAGGGAACCTGTCAGGAAACCTTCCCACCATGCATTGAGGGCAAAGGTCGTGCGCAGGAAAGGAAGCGCCCCGGAGATCACTGCGAAATCGAAACCGAAGAGGTAGCCGCCGAGCGCTGAAATGAATGAGATGCCGAAGATGTATGCGTGGTTGAATCTTTGCTGCATGCTGTACTTTTTTATTGGAACCAATGTAATATTCCTTCTGCAATTAAACGGTGGCCCTTTTCGTTCGGGTGGTTGCTTTGCGCCATCAGCGGCTTCACGTCCGCCTGGCGGAGGAATATATCGTAAGTGTTCACCAGCCCGGTTTTGTATTGCGCCGCGAGGGCCACGATCTGGTCGCGGAGCCGGCGCAGCGGGTTGTCCGCGGCTTTCCATTCGGTGGAAATATCCGGCGAAGGCGTCAGGAGTATCACGGGTATCTGCTGCGCCTGTGCTTCGCGGATCATCTGTTCCGTGGCGGCACGGGCCTTTTCAAGGCCAATGGCGCGGTCGTTCAGCGCATAGTCTATGAACAGCACGTCAGGCTTGTGGATCAGCACGGTGCTGCTGAAGCGCGCCGCGCCTTTCTCTGAATTTTCCCCGCCAATGGCCGTTACGATCACGTTCACCACGGCGTTGGGATATTTTTGTTTGATGCCCTGCAGCACCTGCTGCGGGTAGGCCCGGAGGGTGTTCACCACCGGCGTGGCAAAATAGCCGGCGGGCACGGAATGGCCGTGGAACACGAGGTTGATGGCCCGGTTGCCGGGCCAGGCCTTCTGCAGCTCAGACCGCACCTGCCGCAGGAACAAGCTGTCCTGCGCATGCAGGGCGGTTATGTTGAAAATAATAAAGAGTGCCGTCAGGAACTGTTTTTTCATGTGCTTCTGTTATGGGTACTGGCCGCTTACGGTTACAACGGATTTGCCGGGGATCACGATCCTGCCTGCATCCGCGGTGGAGCGTTTGCAGTTGCTGGTTGCATCCGTCGTGTATTGGTCCAGCCGGTTGCTGTTGATGGTTACGCCGCTGAGCTGTACGTATTTTTCTTTGTTTTCCGGGTTCACCATCACTACCACCAGCTTTTTATCAGCTTCGTTCTTGTAGGCGGAGATCATCAGCGTGCCGGCGGCAACGATCGGATCATTGTTGCCTTCCACGCTGGTTTCCACTCTCTTCATGCCCGGCCTGATGAACCTGGCGAAGTTGCCGAAAGCCCAGAGCTGCTTGGAGTCCAGCACGATGCCGTCTGTTTTGCAGTTGCTTACGTTCATCTGCCCGGAGGCATCGTTGATGTATACCAGGGCGTCGCTGTAATTGTAAGGGCTCACAGCCAGCCACCACTGCCACGAACTAACGCCTGCGATCACGAGGTCGTGATGCAAAACCTTTGCCACATACAGCCCGTATTCAATGCCGGTGTTGCGGGGGGAACCGTTGTACTGGCCGCAGATATCACCGAGGATTCCAAATTCGGTCTGCCACAGTTCAAGATTCGCGTCCACTTGCCGGGCCTTGCTCAGCAGCTGTGTGCGGGTGTTTATAAGCGTATTGTCCGGGCAGGTGGTGAAGTAGCTGTGCCCTGAAATGATCTTTGCCACATTGGGCAAATCGCCAAGGTAATATGGTGCGGAAGGAGAGAAGAACTGGCTGATCTGGTCTCCCCGGTTGTCGGTATTCTTGCCGTAAAGGAATTCCAGCGTGCCGGCTTCGCCCACTACGATGCGTGAATTGGCGCCTGCCAGCTTCTGCGCGGTAAGCCTGCTGAGCTCCGCCACCTGGTCGTTGGTGGCCTGCGTGCCTTCCTGGTTTGCGCCGCTGGCGGTGCCCCAGGCCCACTGCGGTTCGTTCACGGGGCTCAGGTAGTCGAAGCTGAAGTGTTTGGTGACGTTGGCCAGGAAATCTGCATAGGCGCCCATTTTACCGGCCTGTATGTTCATCATGGTGCCGCCGGAGCCATTGAAGGCTTTGCCGTTCAGCGAAAAATGAACGGGGGCGGAGAGGGAGAAGCCAAGGGTGTATTTCACGCCGCGCTGTTTGGCTGCCTGCAGGAACCATTGTGCGCCCTGCTGTTTGGTCCAGTCGTACGAGCCGTCGGCATTGAGGAAACATTCTTCTCTCCTCCATTCATCTGCAATGTTGCTGGCTGCGCCCTGCTCGCGGCTGCCGGCGCCGATGTTGAACCGCCAGAGGGAAAGGCCGATGCCTTTGGGTGAGCCGTCTGCCGCGGTGTCCATGCTGAAAAGGTAATCCGCTGCCTGGTCTTTTTTCGTGGTGTTGGCCCAGGTGCCGATGTATTTGGTGGTCCAGCAGTCGGAGGCGCCGAAGCTGTGAATGGTCTGCTTCGTGTTTTGCAGTTGTATGGTCACTTTCTGTACGGCCTTCTGCTTACAGGTGTCTGCACCAAGGTAGATGCAGGAAGAACCGCCCGTGCCGGGGCCCGGGGTGGAGCTTTTGCCGCAGAAGGCCGCGAGGAAAGCGAAACCTATGATCGAGAGTGTTTTCATCCGTGTCGGTTTAGAAATAGCCCGGGTTCTGTTGCATGGACCCTTCGGAAAGCAGCAGCTGGTTGGCCGGGATAGGCCAGCGCATATGCGTGTTTTCTTTGAAATTGATGCCTTTGTTCTGCAGCTCGGTGGTGTTCGTGGTTTCGAATGGATCGGTGCTCACCTGCGTGTTGTAGATCACGAAGCTGCCCTGCGGCCCCATGATGCTGCTGATCAGGGGCTTGCCTCCCTGGTCTTTCCAGCGGCGTATATCGTAGAGGCGGTCGCCTTCGTAGGCCATTTCAAGCCTGCGCTCTTTCCGCACGGCGTTGATGAGGTTCCAGCCGGTGAGGGACATATCCGTGGTGAGGCTCACCCTGTCCCGCACGCGTTTGAGCGAGGCGAGGGCTTCGCCGGTTTTCTGCTGCATGGCGCAGGCCTCGGCATGAATGAGCAGCACGTCCGCGAAGCGGAGTATCTTGTCGTTGAGGCTGGAAAGCCCGTTGGCCGGTCGTTCTGCCTTGGGCGTATAATGTTTGCGGCTGTAACGGGCCGATTTGGAATGGCTGGATGCCGGGAAAGGCCGCCCGTCGAACGAGGGCGCATTGGGATCGCCGGCAACGGGCAGGCCGTGGCGGTTAATGGTCCATTGCAGCCGGATGCTGTCGCCTTCTGATTTGTAGGCGTTTTCCAGGTCGCTGGAAACGGAGTAATATCCCCAGCCTGCGTCTCCCGGCGAATTCAGCACGCGCTGGAATTCGTTGTAAGGCAGCGCGGGCACCTGTGAGGATCCGTTCTGTATCTCGAAAATGGATTCCATGCCGTTCTTGTAAGTGTATTGCCAGAGGGAGGAGAACTGTGCTTCCAGGTTATAATCGCCTTCGTCTATCACCATCTTCGCCAGCGATTCGGCCTGGGCCCAGTCTTCCATGTACAGGCTCGCCTTTGCCAGCAACGTAAGCGCAGCCCCGCGTGATGCGCGGAAGCGGTCTGCCTGTGGGTAAGCGCCTTTTTTGGGCAGTGTGGCTATGCATTCGTTCAGGTCTTTTTCTATCTGGTTGTATACGTCCTGCCCGGAAGAACGCGGCAGGTGCGTGTTCGGCGGGTAGATCTCGAGCACCAGCGGCACGGGCCCCCAGTTGCGCACGAGGTCGAAGTAACACCAGGCGCGCAGGAATTTCAGCTCGGCGATGAACTGCTTTTTGCTGGCCTCGGGGATCGGTGCGCCGGTAATGCCGGCAATGGTGCTGTTGAAGCGGCCGATGCTTTTGTAGAGGTCCACCCATTGGGCTTCATTGCGGTCGTTGCCGGCGTCGAGGGTGAAGTGGGCCACTGCATCGTAAGTGGGGTGCGACTGGTAGGTATTGCCCACCCAGCCGTTGTCTGAAGCGGCTTCGCCTGCGAGGTAACGCCAGTTGAGTATTTCCCACCAGGAGCTGTAGTTGATGTAACGGTAGGCTACCATGGTGGAAGTATTGCATTGTTCCAGGCTGGTGTAGTACTGGCCGTCCACGATGGCGGAGCCGTATGGAGCCTGGTCCAGCTTGTTGCAGCCCGCCGCCGTAACCAGCATTGCGCCGCCGAGGATATATGGAAAAAGTTGTTTCATGTGCATGGATTGAATGAGTTTATAATGCTAGGTTTAACCCGAACGTATACACGCGCGGCGGTACCATCTGGTAATTGTCCATGCCCGCGTACGAAACGGTGGAATACCAGGGAATATCCGGGTTCAGGCCTGAATAGTTGCTGATGGTGAACAGGTTCTGGGCAGAGGCATACAGGCGCAGGTTCTTGACGCCTTTGATCAGCCCGTCGGGGATTTTATAACCGAGCTGCATCAGGTTGGCCCTTACGAAGGTCCCTTTTTCAAGGAAGAAGGTGGACATCTTCGTGAAGTTGCCGTTCAGATCGGTTTTGCGCAGCTCGGGGAAGCTGTTGCTCGTGCCGGGCCCGTTCCAGTACTGGTCCTGGAAGCCGGAAATGAAATTGTAATTGCTGCCGGCGATCATGTTCCTGCGGTACTGGTTGAAGTTCTGCTGGCCGAATACGCCGTACAGCTCTGTTCTGAAATCGAAGTTGCCGTAAGCGAGGGTGATCGCAAGGCCGGCGGAGAACTTGGGATAGGGGGAACCGAGGTCGGTCATGTCGCTGTTGTCGATCTTGCCGTCGCCATTGAAGTCGCGG
>CBFHAF010000419.1:0-4889 GCA_965653435.1 uncultured Chitinophaga sp. | reverse complement strand
GGGGCAGCTCCTGGCGCCGTAATTCAGCGCAAAATGGATACGGTGGTCCAGCCTGCTTACGCGGGTTTCTTTTTCAAACTTACCAGGTACCAGTTTCAGCAGCTCCCCGTTCCTGAACGTGAAAGCGCGCCTGCGCAGGATGCCGTGCTCGATATCGTCGAGGCTGAGCGGCTGGCCGGCCACGGTGATGAGCTTTTTGCGGAAAAACACGGCCCTGTTCAGGTACAGCGTGCTGTCGTCCTGCAGCGCGATCTGTGCGGCGGCATTATAGACATTGATCCAGAAGGTCTTTTTTAACCGGTCTGTATCCAGCTGCTGCACCAGCTCATCGCGGCTTACGGTGGATAGCGCCTGCAGCTGCGCTGCTACGGGATTACCGGTGCGGGCGGCAAAAAGCAGCTCCTGGGAAAGCGGGATCAGTGCGTCCTGAGCCTGGTTGATATATTCATTGCTGCTCAGCACTGTGTAACAAACGAGATATGGCTTGATGAGGTGTTGCATCGTATTATATACGTATTTAGGGGGTGAACCAGATGTTTTTTGGGGCGTTTGCATAAAGTTACGTTTTACAAACGCGGCGTCCAACCTGTTGCGTGGATAACTTATCCACCAATTGAAATAAAAGCTTCTGCATACCGTCCATCCTGTGCATCACCTGCCGCAGGCTTTCTTCACCCGCTGTGCTGTCGCCCCGGATAAGCCCCAGCAGGTCGTCCGGCTGGAATGAAAAAAAGTTCTCCATGGTAAGCCCGTACATAGCCAGTATATCTTCCACTCTCCCGATGGGTATCCTCCTGGTGCGGCCGCCTTCCAGGTCTATGTAAGACGAAACCGAGATCCCTATCTTCCGGGCCACGTATTCCTGTGTGTACCCGTGCAGTACCCGGATGTAATAGAATTTCCTGCCGATGCTGTCCTTCATATCAGATTAGTGTTTAATTGATTAACAGATGTAATTTGTACGCCTAAGTTCCGCCATCCCTTTTTTAATATTTCACAACTGTGAAATATTCGGCGGCGAAAATTATTGACGTCAAAGTTCTGTTATCCTGTTTTCTAAATTTTTCACAAATGTGAAAAAATTCGCCGCCTGTCCTTCCTGATCCTGCTCAAGGACCCGGAGGTGATCCCTAAATACGAGGCGATATAGCGGAGCCGGACCCTGGCTAACAGATCGGGATGGTTCCTCTCCAGTTTGGCATATTTCTCCTTCGCTTTATCCATACGCAAAGAGAATGCCCGTTCCTCCATCTGGATATAGTATTTCTGGGTCAGCTCCCGCCCGATGAAATTGAATTCCGGGAATTTGCGGTAGATCTCCTGTAACGACCCGTAAGTAAGCCCTATGCAGACAGTGTCTTCCAGCGCCTCGATCACTTCCCTGCTGGGACGCTGCTCAAAGAAACTGTGCACCGAGATGATAATATCCCCTTCTTTCATGAACCAGGACGTTACATCCCTGCCCGATTCAGTGATGTAATAGGCCCGCGCCAGCCCGCAGCCTGCAAAGTAACAGTACTTGCATACCTGGCCGTGGCCGAGGATGGTGCTGCCTTTCCTGAACTTGACCACTTCTGAAAGCTTCACGATCTCCTCTTCCACATCCTTACCGATGGGATAAATCTGCCTGAAATTCTCGAACATGCCGGCGTATAATACTGCTGATGATTCTTCCGGCGGTAATTTCCATAATACGGGTTTCCTAGCGCTCATTACCTGGGTTAAAAGGTTGATAAAAGGATACGGCTGGCTAACATCGGGTTCGCGCAAATATAAGGAAAGATGCCAATGACTGTGTAACTCTCATAGTTATTCATACTTGTTTGTGCTGTCAGGCATATGCTTTGAATAACATTAGCTGAACCAAAACAATTTCCATGATCCAAAGAGACGGCCGTTGCACGAGCCTGTGGCAGGACAGCGGCCATTCCTACAAACCGGCCCCTCTCAGGAGCGTACAGCAATACGACGTCATCATCGCAGGCGGGGGCATTACCGGCATCAGCACCGCATTGCTGCTGGCCGAGCGCGGCAAACGCTGCCTGGTACTGGAAGCCCGGGAGCTATGTTTCGGTACCACCAGCGGCACTACCGCGCATATCAATACTTTGCTGGACACACCTTATAAAACCATCGCAAATAACTTCGGGAAAGAAAATGCAAAAGCCGTGGCGCAGGCCGTCAGGGACGCGTTACAGCTGATAAAAAGCAATATCTCGAGGTTCAATATCGACTGTGGATTTTCCGAAGCAGATGCGTATTTGTTTGCACAAAACGACGCGCAGGATAAAGAACTGGAACAGCTGTTAGCAGCCACCAAAGACGCCGGACTGGAGGCGGACCTGGTGAATGGCATACCCGTTCCTGTTCCTTTCACCACTGCCATGCGCGTAAAAGAACAGGCGAAATTCCACCCGGTGAAATATGTGTTCGGCCTGGCCCGCGCATTTGAAGCGCTGGGCGGCGGCATCATCCAGCAAACGCGCGTAACCGGCGTGGAAAACAACGACGATGGCGTGATCGTGGAAACGGACCAGGGGCGCTTTACCGCCAAAGATCTCGTTTATGCCACCCACATCCCGCCCGGCGTGAACCTGCTTCACCTGCGCTGCGTGCCTTACCGCAGCTACGCCATGGCCGTGCAGCTGGAAGAAGGCGCCTATCCGGAGGACCTAAGTTATGATATGGAAGACCCGTATCATTATTACCGCACGCAGACCGTTAAAGGCCAGCCTTACCTGATCGCCGGCGGTAAAGACCATAAAACAGGAGAAGCGGACAATGCCGCGGCGCATTTCATGCAGCTGGAAAGCCACATCCGTAAACACTTCCCCGTGAAAGAGATCAGTTATCAATGGTCTTCGCAATATTTTGAACCGGCAGACGGCATTCCTTACATCGGGCATTTGCCGGGGCAGCAGGAGCATATCTACGTTGCCACCGGCTTTGGCGGCAACGGCATGATATACAGCAGCGTAGCGGCCGTTCTGCTCCGCGACCTTATTACCAAAGGCATTGCGCAATATGAAAAACTGTTTGACCCCAACCGGTTGAAACCTGTTGCGGGATTTACCAATTTCATCAGCCATAATGCGGATGTGGTGAAGCAGTTCGCCATGAAACTGTTCACCCGCGAAGACCTCGCCCTGCTGGCCGACCTGGCGCCGGGAGAAGGGAAAGTGGTATCATATGAGGGCGACAAGATCGCGGTGTATAAAGGCGAGAACGGCGCCATCCATGCCGTTAGCCCTACCTGCACGCACCTGCAATGCGAGGTGAAATGGAACAACGCCGAGCTGTCGTGGGACTGCCCCTGCCACGGCGCGCGGTACGACGCATCGGGCAGGGTGCTGAACGGGCCTGCGTCCATGAACCTCGAGGAAGTGATGATCAGCAAGGAAATAGAACACGCTAAAAAATAATTTCTGTGAAGGCAGCAGTATTTCACCGGCCCGGAAAGAAGTAGTGCTGAACGGCATTATCAGTCATACGCCGCCGCTCAGCGAAGCGGCGCATACTTACGACATCTTCCATAAAAAAGAAGATGATTGCGTGAAAGTAGTTTTAAAACCAGGAGCATAAATATGGCAGTAACCCGCACAAAACGAGCAAGACCGGCGCCTTCTTCCAAAGCAGCAAAAGCGGCGAAGAAGGCGGCAGTGAATGTGAAGAAAACCACAGCCGCTGTGAAAAAAAGCACCGTAGCCACCAAGAAGGCGGCGGTTAAAAAGACACCGGCGGCTTCCACAAAAACAAGATTCACAGCCGCCGTACAAAAGGCGCCTGCCAGCCCGTTCCCTGGAAACGCACAGCCCATGCTGGCCACGCTGGTAGACCAGCCTTTCGACCGTGAAGGCTGGTTGTACGAGATAAAATGGGACGGTTACCGCGCCCTCGCTTTCATGCGGAAAAATGAAACGGAGCTCCGTTCGCGGAATAATAAATCCTTTAACGAAAAGTTTTACCCAGTATTTGCCGCAGTGGAGAACTGGGGCATACAGGCCGTGGTAGACGGTGAGATCGTGGTGGTGAACGAGCAGGGCACGGCTAACTTCTCCGCCCTTCAGCAATGGCGCAGCGAGGCAGACGGCGAGTTGCTGTACTTCGTGTTCGACCTGCTATGGTACGAAGGCAAAGACCTGCGGGGCCTGCCTTTATCCGCGCGGCGGGAGCAGCTGAAAAAGATCGTTCCGGCCAGGGGCCTCATCAGGCTAAGCCATGATTTTGAGACCTCCGGCACGGAAATGCTTAGGGTAGCGCAGGAAATGGGGTTGGAAGGGATTATCGCCAAGAAGGCGGACAGCCTTTACCATAGCGGCGAGCGCACGAAGGAATGGCTTAAGATCAAATCGGCCAGGCGGCAGGAAGTGGTGATCGGCGGCTATACGAAGAACGAAGATTCATCAAAGCCTTTCAGCGCATTGCTCGTGGGTGTTTTCGAGAACGGCAAGCTGGAATACACCGGGAAGGTTGGCACCGGCTTCGGCCTTCAGCAGCAAAAAGAAATGTTGCAGCAGTTCAAGCCGCTGCTCGTAAAGAAAAGCCCTTTCACCACCGAGCCGGACATCAACAAACCTTCCCGCTTCAGGCCCAACCCGCCCAAAGCGAAGGCATTCTGGCTGAAGCCGGTGACCGTTGCGGAAGTGAGCTTCGCGGAAATGACGCAGGACGGCGTGATGCGGCATCCTTCTTTCGAAGGGCTGCGCGAAGATAAAAAAGCGGCGGCCGTTGTGCTGGAAGAACCGCTGCCGGTTACGAAGATCGTCAAGCCGCCGGCGGGTATCGTTCCGCCGGGAGAAGGTTCCCGCAAAACCCTTCTCAATCCTACCGACGAAACGCAGGTGCGGAAAGTGAACGGCCAGCAGCTGAAATTCACCAATCTCAGTAAA
>CBFHAF010000418.1:0-4892 GCA_965653435.1 uncultured Chitinophaga sp. | reverse complement strand
AGGGAAGACGAAAGCCGGCCCAACGTGGCCACCCCCGTGATAGCGACCACGGCGGCAGCCATGCCAAGCACGGTTTCGCTGGCCCGCACGATCGGTATTACGGACATTCTCACGAAGCCTTATACGCCCGATCAGCTGTTGCAGGTGCTGAACAAGTACCTCAATGAAGATGAAACAGAAATTATTATGGAAGTGCAAAATATAAGCGGTTACGAGTTCCATCCGGCGCTGGACGTCAGATACCTGAACACCCTCTATGAAAGCAACATCGGTTATGCGATCGACCTGTTCGAGATATTCGTGATGACGATCAAGGAGGAAATGGGGAAACTGGAAAAAGTGGCGCAGGAAAAAGACTGGGAGAAGCTCAAATTCCAGGTACACAAGATCAAACCAAACTTTTCAATGGTGGGCCTTACCTGGATAACAGGAAAAATGGAGGCCCTGGAAGGGATACTGCGTAAGGCAGAAGATAAAAAAGGTGAAGAAAAAGCCGAAGTGCTGAGCGTGATCCCCGGTATGCTGGACGAGATCGCTACCGAAGTGAACAACCTTTATCCCACTATCGAGTCCGAATTACAAAAGATGTATGAGTTCGTGAAGAATCATTAAAATTCCTAATTGTATTGCTGCAGCACATCCTTCACGTCATTGAAGTAATTCCCGCCGAAAAGATTGAGGTGTACCAGTAAAGGGTACAGCTGGCACAAGCCCAGCCGCTGCTGCCATCCCGGTTCCAGGGGGCGGATGGCCTGGTATGTGTAATAGAACCGTGTGTCGAACCCGCCGAACAGGCGCGTCATGGCCAGGTCCATTTCACGGTGCCCGTAATACACCGCCGGGTCGAAAATAACGGCTTTGCCGGTGCTGCCCACCAGGAAGTTGCCGCTCCACAGGTCGCCGTGCAGCAATGCGGGCGGCTCTTCGGGAAACAGCTGGGGCAGGCGCCTGCACAGGCTTTCCAATTGCTGCATCACCGTCCGGTCTATCCTGTAATTATCAAATGCCATTTTTGCCAGCGGCATGAGGCGGTTGAATGCATAGAACACCGCCCAGTTGGTATAAGGTGTATTGTATTGTTTGATGGAGCCGATGTAGTTTGCGTCGTTCAGCCCGAAATAAGGCCTGGTATGCCCGTGCAGCCGAACCATAGACGCCGCGAAGCTTTCCCAGAAGTCCGGAGCCGCGCTGCCTTTTTCAAGGAATTCCAGCAGCAGGAAGGCCCGGTTGCCTGCCGTGCCATAGCAGAATGGCCGGGGAACGGAAATAACGCCCGCCGCCCTGAGCTCTTCCAGCCCGCTCAGCTCTCTTTCGAACATGCCTGGATATCTGCGCGCATCGTTCATCTTCAGGAACCAGCGGCCCTCTGAAGTGTCCAGCAGGAAAGTTTCATTGATGTCCCCGCCGTGTATCCGCTCTGCGTGATTTATCTGTATTTTCACCGATAATTGACGGGACAGGGCGGTGTTCAGCTCCCGTTTAGTCATTTCATCTAACATAGTCCTTCAAACTTAAAATGGAAACAAGGGTTCAGCTAAAAAGGCAGGTCATCTCAATCGCGGTCAGCATTACAGGTATACTTTTGCTGACCTGGGTCATAGCAGCGGACGGGTGGCTTGCAAGGCTCTACTTTCATAGGTGGTACGAATTTATCAGTACGTTGTTAAGAAATCTGATTGGAAGGGTGCCTTTCAGTATCGGCGATGTAATATACAGCGTCTGGGTCGTAATCGGTATAATTTTTTTGTTAAGATGCTTGTGGGTGCTCATTCGCGGCCGATGGAAGGAACTTCTGCAAATGGCCCTGAAAGCTGTTGCCGCCCTGCTCGCCCTTTACTTCTTTTTCCTGCTGCTATGGGGCGGGCATTACCGCCGTACTACCATGGTGGCCGATCTGGGTTTTAAAACGAAGGACTATACCACGGCGGACCTTTACCTGCTTACGGACACGCTCGTAAAACTGGTGAACCGCGACCGCGCCGAGATGGAGAAACAGCCGCTTGGCAAAGAACAAATGTTCAGCATGGCGGCCAATGCTTACAACGATCTCGCTAAATCTGCCCCCACGCTGGAATACAGGCATACTTCCGTAAAGCCGTCGATGTTCGGCGAATACCTGAACTACCTGGGCGTGACCGGTTACCTGAACCCTTTTACGAACGAAGCGCAGGTGAACACCACCATGCCGGCATTCCAGCAGCCTTTCGTGACCTGCCATGAAATTGCCCACCAGCTGGGCTTTGCGCCGGAAGAAGACGCGAATTTTGTAGGATATCTCGCCGCCAGCAGAATGGCGGACGGCCGTTTCCGTTATGCCGCCAATTTTGACATGCTGCTCTACAGCATCCGCAGGCTGGGCCGCCGGAACGGTTACCTGGCAAGGATTCTGTGGGAAAGGACCGATCCAGGCGTGAAGGACGATGTGCGGAAGCTGATCCGGTTCTATGAGCGATATGAAGGGCCGGTGGATAATTATTCAGCCGTGCTGTACGACCAATACCTCAAAGCCAACCGGCAGAAGCATGGCATCCGCAGCTACAGCGAGGTGATCGGCTGGCTGATGGCGTACTACGGGATATGATCAGTTCATCATCAGCACATTCACGCTGCGTTGCAGGATATTAAAAGCGATCTCCGCCATCAGGTTCTCCCTGTCCAGCGTCGGGTTCACTTCCGTGATCTCAAAGCAGCAGATCTTGCGGTGCTGCATGAATTTCGAAATAAGGTCTTCCGCTTCCCTTTCCCTCAGGCCATTGCTCACCGGCGTGCCGGTGCCGCGGGAGATAGACGCGTCGAGGCTGTCCACATCGAAAGAAACATAGATGTATTCGCAATCGCTGAGATAACGGAATACGGAGCGGGCAATGGCTTCAGGGCCCTTGCGGCGCACTTCGTTGGTGGTGAACACCTTCATGCCGTATTTTTTGATGAGGTGCTCCTCTTCCTTCTCGTAATCCCGCAGGGAAATAAATACGATGTCTTCCGGCAGCACCTTCGGCGATATTTTCCCTAAGTTTTTCAGGTTGTTCCACATGCGGAGGGTGTTATCGTCCAGGTCGTGCACCTTATGGTCCTCATTGTCTTCCGCGATGGAAATGGCCAGCGGCATGCCGTGCATATTGCCGGATGGCGTGGTGAAAGGCGTGTGGAGATCCGCATGCGCATCGATCCAGATCACGCCCAGCTTGGCTTTAGGCCTGGCCATCTTCAGCCCGGCCATGGTGGCGCCGGCAGTGCTGTGGTCGCCGGAAAGCACCACGGGGAACCAGTTCTGTTTGACGGTGTCGCAAACCGCTTTGCTGATACGCTCGTATAAGGCAAGCGTGCCTTTGATGCGTTTGGCGTAGGGGGATTCTATCGGTTCAAAAAGCAGTTTGTTCTCTGTTTCGATCTCTTCGGTAGGAAAGTGTACAAAGAAATTGCTCATAAAATCGAGCGCGGCAATCTTGATGGCATCCACCCCCAGGCTGGCGCCGCGGGTGCCTGCGCCGATCTCGGACTTAACCTCAATGATCTTGATGTTTTTCATACATTGTTTTGGTGTGTAACCGCTGATGCTGGAACAAAGGTAATCGTATTAAGATAAATTCCAACATTTAACCGGGTTTATCCCAGTATGCTGCGGCTGATCACGATCCGTTGTACTTCGGACGTGCCTTCGTATATCTGTGTGATCTTCGCGTCGCGCATGAGGCGCTCAACGTGGTATTCCTTTACATAACCATATCCGCCGTGCACCTGCACCGCTTCGGTGGTTACCCACATGGCGGTTTCGGAGGCGAATACCTTGGCCATGGAGCTGCTGAGGGTATAGTCCAGGCCATTATCCTTTTCCCATGCCGCGCGCAGGCACAGCAGGCGGGCAGCTTCGATGCGGGTGGCCATGTCTGCCAGCTTGAACTGGATGGCCTGGTGCTGGGCGATCTCTTTCCCGAAGGCCTTGCGTGTTTTGGAATATTTCAGCGCCAGCTCGTAAGCGCCGCTGGCAATGCCCAAAGCCTGGGATGCAATGCCGATGCGGCCTCCGCTCAGCGTTTTCATGGCAAATCTGAAACCGAAGCCGTCTTCCCCGATGCGGTTCTCCTTCGGCACCTTCACATCCTGGAACATCACGCTGTGCGTATCGCTGCCGCGGATGCCCAGCTTGTTCTCCTTTGCACCGATGGAAACGCCCGGTGTGTTCTTTTCCACGATAAGCGCGTTGATGCCTTTGCTGCCTTTTTCGGCATGCGTTTGCACCATCACGAGGTATATGCTGGCGGAATTGCCGTTCGTGATCCAGTTCTTGGTGCCGTTCACGAGGTAATGATCCCCTTTGTCTTCCCCGGTAGTGCGCTGCGAAGTCGCGTCTGACCCCGCTTCCGGCTCGCTGAGCAGGAACGCGCCGATCACTTCCCCTTTGGCCAGCGGCACCAGGTATTTCTGTTTTTGTTCTTCCGTGCCGAATGTTTCAAGCCCCCAGCAAACCAGGGAATTGTTCACGCTCATCACCACGGAGGCGGATGCATCTATTTTCGATATCTCTTCCATGGCCAGTACATACGAAACGGCGTCCAGCCCGGAACCGCCGTATTTGGGGTCCACCATCATGCCCAGGAAGCCCAGTTCGCCCAGTTTTTTGATTTGTTCCGCAGGAAATTTCTGCTGCTCGTCCCGTTCAATTACGCCCGGCAATAACTCGTTCACTGCGAAGTCCCTTGCCGCTTTTTGGATCATCAGGTGTTCTTCTGTTAACTGAAATTCCATGTAAAATTTATTTTAGGATAAGATTGTTGGTGTTTACAAACCTATTTTAAAATGAGGATGTAAAAAAATCACCCTGTGAGAATTTAACGGTAACAAGCATTTCCCCGGTATTGTTGAATATTTTGCATAGATCGGGGCCGATTTGT
>CBFHAF010000417.1:0-4893 GCA_965653435.1 uncultured Chitinophaga sp. | reverse complement strand
TTAAGCGTGGAAGTGCCTTTTACCATTATCTCCGTAGGCACCTGGTTATGATAGGCGCCGTTCCTGAAATGTGGGGATGTGCGTTCCATGAAAACGAATGTACGTAACCAATGTCGGATTCTTACAATTCGGGTGATGGTACATATTGTAATTTAGGGGTATGATATCGGTAGAAACATTCAGGGCCCTGTGCCTGTCCATGCCGGAGGCATACGAGGTGCAGCACTGGGGCAACCCGGCATTCCGCACGAAAAAGCGCATTTTCGCCACGGTGAATGAAGCGGAACATACCGTGAATTTCGGTTTCACGCCCGAAGTGCAGGCCGCGTTCTGCAAACAGGACGGCGAGGGCTTTTTCCCGGTGAAAGGCGGCTGGGGCCTGCAGGGCTGGACGACCGTGCGCCTCGGCAAGGTGAAAAAGACGCTGCTGGTGAGCGCCGTGCAGAGCGCCTGGTACGGCGCCGCGCCCGAAAAACTGCGCGAGCAGTACCGGATGCAGAACGGGTTGTGAGATTTTTCTACTTGAACTCCAGCCCCAGTTCCTTCCTTCGCTGTTTCGTCACTTCTTTCTTCAACGGCGGAAGCTGCAGCTGCGCCCACACCCGTTGCGGATTAAAGACATTCAGCCGGAGGTTGTTCCTGAATACGCAAAGCCAGGAATCTCTCACGTAATAGAGTATCTCTCCATTGTCAGAGAGCCCGCATCGGTCGTTGGCGGTTAGCTGCATGGCTGTTTTTTCATTAAAGTCCTTATCCAGCACGACGACCTTGTTTTGTTTGGTGAGCAGCAGCATTTCATCTTTCTCCCTGTTATACCGCACCGATGCAAGCCCGTCGGAGTGTGTGTAGGGGCCGGCGGAGAGTTTCCCTTCCAGGTCATACCGCCGGAGCGTGTCGGTGGGATCTTTTATGGGCATAAACCCGTTTTTGAAATAAATGCCTGCAAGCGTATCCAGCGGACCAATATCTGGTCCTGGTTCCGGGTCGTCGCTGCGCGTGATGAATGCATTCTTCTCAAAATTGGCTGATACCAATATTTCGTCGAATAATTGGCTGGAATGTTTATTCATATCTATCAGCTCCAGCGTCTCCCGGCCGCCTGGCCCTGACAGCCTTGCCAGCAGCTTTTTCAGGGACAGGTTGCCGAATGCGTAATCCACGCTGTAACTGGCGTCAAAACGGAGCGTGTCGCTTCCGTTCAATACATTTATTTCATGCTCGCCTCCCCAGAGCAATGCGCCATCTTCTGTAAAATCGGCGAAAAGGATGTTCCGGAGCCTGTGCAACCGCTGCCCGCCGGCGTTGTAGATATTTATGTAATCCTCGTAATTCTCTCCTCTTTCAAGGGTGAGTATCTGTGAATAGTCGCGTGGGGTGGTAACGGTGGTGAATGAAGGCAGGAACGCAATATGATGGTATTGGTTATCGCGCAGTTCCAGCCTGTCTTCCATGAAACCATTGGCGTCCAGGTCTGTGTACGGCACAATCAGGTTGCCGTTTTCGGTAAAGCGTACCCGGCGGGAATCGAACTCGGACTCGGGGAAGGGCCCGTCCTCCACCTGGTCTGCCGCATACAGGTGTTGCCGGGGCGTGGTAAAACGGATAGTATCCCCCTTTTTTTTAACGCAGTCAAACAGGATGAACATCGATACCTGTGTAGGCACAGGTTGCTCTGCCGGCGCTTCAAGGATCTTACGGGTGGGCCGCATGCTGTTTTCCCGGTACCACAGCCTTCTTTTCTGCTCCGTCAATTCTTCTGAAGGCTCAATATACAGCAGCAGGATGTGAGGGCGGTTGGTGAAATAAGCATAGGTGATATTTGTAAGCTGATATGCGCTGTCCAAAGGTTTAACGTTATCAAAGAGCATGAAGTTCCGCACTATGGAACGTGTTTCCGTCGTTTTATCAATCGCTATAAATCTCCCGTCTCCCGAAATATCGATCCTGCCCGGCTCTATCAGCGATACGGGGAGATTTTTTGTGTATATGCTGAACAGGCCCTGTATATTCTGCGACTGCATAAACTCCAGCAGTTTCTGGTTCACTTTGTTAGTGTCTTCACCGTAGACTTTTTCCTTGATAGGCCCGAAAAGATTAAGCGCTTCCACCGGGTCGAGGTTCTTCATGTTATAGCCCATGAACACCAGGCTTTCATTGCGGTTGAATTCCCTGCGGAGCATTTGCGAATAAAAATACAAGGCCGTGGAAGCCACGAGCAGTATGCCTCCCAGCACCCAGCCCCATTTCCACCTGCGCTGCCGCTCTTTCATCTGCTGCAGCTTCTGCGCTTCCGCCGCGCGCTGCTGCGCGATCCTGTCCCGCTGCTGCACGCTGGCTTCGTAGAACGCGATGATCTCCGGGGGAAGATTGAGTTGTTCGATAAAGGGCCGGTACGATTCGATCTCCTTGTTAGACAGCAGTTCGCTGATCTTGTTCTGGTAGCCGGAATAGCGGCTGCGTATCTGCTGGTCTGTGAAGCCCGCACGGCGCTGGTCTTCCGTCCGGCGGCTGTCTATCAGCCCGGCCAGCACATCGTGCGCCAGCTCATAGGTAAGCCCTTCCGTGCGGAGTATCTTATTCTTCTCCATTTCGGAAAGGCAGCGTATCATCAGCCCGCCCGGGCGTTTTTGCAGGTATGGCGGCGCCTGCCCGGTGAACCAGATGCCGTTGTTGATCCTGATATATGCCAGCGGCCGTTTGGTGCCTTCGGTGGTCACGAACGCGTCCAGCACATTGCTCACAAAGTCTTCGGGAATACCGGGGAATTCTTTTTCAAGGAGGTCCTGTATCACGGTGATCCTTTCGCGGATAAACCGTTCCAGCACTTCCTGCATGCCGCCAAAACGTTTGATGATGGCATTGTTGAAGGTCAACGCAGGGTAATCCTTGCCCGGGGCGATGGTTTTCACCGGCGTGATCATATACACGGAGCGCCAGAGCTGGTCCAGGTAGATCTGCAGGTAGGGCAGGCTCACCACGCCTTTTTCCATGAGTATGCTGATGATCTGCCGTGCGTTTTCAGGGCCTTCCTGCAGGCTGATGGAAAATTTATCGCAGCTGCGGGTGATCACTTCTTCCACGTTCCGCGCGTTCATGGGCTCAATGCGCAGGCGGCGGTCGCAGAAGTCGGGGATCTCTTTTTCAAATTCGCTGAGGCCCGCGAAAAATTCTTCGCGCATGATGAACAGCAGGCTGCAAAACTGAAGATCAGGATCCGAAAGGATATGGTCGATAATGCCGATAAACGTTTTCTTTTCCGCATCACTGCCCATGATGAGCAGCTCTTCGAACTGGTCGAAAATGAGGTAAACGGAACGGAGGTAACGCAGGTTCACGCTTTTGAGGGCATCGTACACCTGGTCGCCGGTGTTGCTGGTTTTGAGGATGGGCGTGGTGCGCGGGCTGGGCGCCTGCATGAGCACGTTTTTGCCGGAAAGCGCGGCCGTTACGCCGGTTTCCACTTCGGTTCTGCTGTTCACCGCCTGTTTCAGGTTGCTGAGCAGGGAATCGTTGATATTGTCGCCGCGGCGGATGAAGAACGGCGTCCAGTCCGTATCGTCCATCCTGTTCATCAGTCCGCATTGCACGATGCTGGTTTTTCCGGTGCCGCTGGTGCCGTATACCAGCACCAGCCTGTTTTTATGAATATGCTGGTACAGCTGGTTGATCTCTTCGTCGCGCCCGAAGAAAATATTGTAATCGTCCCTTCCGTAAGGGTCCAGGAATTTAAAGGGGCTGTTGATGATCGGTTCCATCTGGCTGTGGGGTTATGACTATTTACGTATGAGCTCAGTTCTTCCGTTGTTATACCTGGGGCGTCAAAGCCTGCAGGGCAAGTTGTTTGAACGCGGTGAGCTGCTGGCAGACGGCTTCGTAGCGTCCCTGTTCCTGCTGCTCGGTTCTGCCGAACCTGCGGTTGATATTGATCTCCACGCGGTTCATCTCATCGTCCAGCTTGCTCACGTTCCGGAACACATACACATCGTCCGCCGCGCGGTACTGGCCGTAGAATACAAGGTTGGAGCGGTCCGCCTTGCTTTCGAAGGAATTGATGTCTATCACCAGCGGCGAAAGGTTCAGGAATTCCAGCGAATCTCCCCGCCATTGCCGCCGTTCTACATTGAATACGGTAAGGTTCTGCTTGGTGAGCACCACGCCGCTGTTGTCCAGGTGCTTGGCCAGCAGGTAATAGTTCACTTCGTGGCTGGCATTGGAGTTCATCAGTTTCACCACCTGGTGGTCGAACACGGTGAGCGTATCGTGTCGGTATTTGTTGATGCGGATATTCTGGATGCTGGTAAGCGTATACCGGTGCAAAAATCCGAGCTTCCCGAAAAAGGCGGACAGCATGGCTTCCGCGCGGAGGCACAGTTCCGGCACTTCTTCTTCTTTGATGATGGCCGGTTTGTTGGGATTGGCCACGGTGAAGTAAGTGCCGTTGCGGATGTAGGTGAGGAATTCGCAGGCCTCCCTGAAGGGCTGGTTGGCGGGATCTTCCTCGCGCAGGGTATCCAGCTCGCTCACGAAATAACTTACATCGCCGAGGGAATCGATGTATTTCCGGATGTCGCGGATCAGGTTGCTGTAGTTGTAAACGGAGCGCTCGTCTATGCTGAGTGAAAAATAGCTTTCCAGCAGCTCCGCGATCGGTCCGGGGAAGGTGTTTACGCGCCCGGTCACTTTCAGTTCCCAAAGCTGGGAGATCATGATGATGCCTATGAACTCGGCAGTGATGTGGAACACCCGCCCGATCTGCTCCAGCCGCCGCCGCCCCGGCTGCTTCAGCGCTTCGGCGCCGTATTCGGCGGCAAACAGCGTTTTGAGCTGGATGGCGATAGGATGGGGAAACACGTCCATGATCGTTTTCTGGAACACGTTGTCTTCGATGATCTC
>CBFHAF010000416.1:0-4906 GCA_965653435.1 uncultured Chitinophaga sp. | reverse complement strand
AAGAAGAGTTAGAGGTTAAGGAAAAGCTTGATGCCGAGGTATATGCAATACCCGCCGATCTTGGTGCTCAGCAGCTCCAGCATGGTACGCGCCTGGTTAATGTCCGTGCCGATCTTCATGATATAAAAAGCGCAACCCAGGTTGAGCAGGTAGAACCCTGTTTCGAAAAGGCGGTTGGTAGCCGCGGCTATATCGGTTTTGCCGCCGAAAATATCGAGCATGAACACCTTGCTGTTCCTGAACAGGACGTGCGCCACATACCAGGTAAGCGCGATAACGGCGGGGAGATAAATGAGATAGGCGAGGAAGTTGAATGTAGTTAGCATGATGCTGCATTTATAAATGAGTGAATGTATTTTTCCTTTTGCTGAAAATATAGATCGCCGCCATATTGCAATAATGGATCACCGAAAGCGTAAGGATAATGCGGCCGGTCATCCGCGTGATGCTCTCCAGCAGCCCGGTATAGGTAACGATGGTTTCCCAGGTGCTGATCATCAGCGCGGCGTAACCGAGGTTGAGCACGTAATACCCGGTGAGCAGGATACGGTTGATGGCGTCGGTAATTGCAGCATCCTGCCGCATGAGACCGAGGATAAAGAGCCTGCCGTTGCTGTAGAACCGCCTGCCCACCCAAATGGTAATGAAACCGGTGATGATGAAATAGATGAGATAAGCCAGCGTGTTCATGGGTTGCTGTTTGACAGCACAAAACTATTATAAAGTTTCGAAGTTTCAAAACATTCTGAAAGATTAATATTAATTAACTCCGTTCCGCGTAGGTTTTTATCCGTTTGGCGTACCTGTTGGCAAGCAGGAGCGTACGATCTTTGCGGCGACAAAACGAATTTGAAATGAATAAGTTGACCCAGTTGTTTACCGGGCTGATATGTGCAACAGTACTGCTCGCCGCATGCAGCAAGCCGATCGAAAAGGCCGGCCCGGCCCCGGAAGAGACCATCACCCTCCCCAATACAAAAGCAGGCCTCGGCGCATCAGAGGAAGTTCCCGTTGGCGCGGATTTCAGGCTGCCCAAAGGCGTCAGCGTATGGCGCAATGAAATTAAAGGGTACGATTACCGCAGCTGCGAATGCCGGGCAGACCAGGAGCATTGCGCCATCGGGGCCGGTGAGCTGGTGCGGCTTTGCCTGCGCCTGCGCAATCATACGGCCGTACCGGCAACGGTAACGCTTCCCGCAGGGCTCATTTTTATCTCGGAGAACAAAGCCACGCAAAACGGCCTGCTGGTGCGCAGCGAAACGCTTACCATTCCGGCAGGCGCAACCGTGGCTTATAACCTGGCGCTGTTCTGCCTCAATGCAGACCGTAAAGTGACTGTTTCGGGAGACCGCTACCGCATCGGCCCCGTTACCCGTGATGCGGACCTGGTGACCGTGATGCTGACCCTCGGTGAAAAAGCCCTTGAGGATGAACATAGTAAAGCGGTAGCACAGGAAGCCATCTGGGAGGTGACGAAAGGAAATGTGCTGACCGCCGCGCAGCACAGCAGGATAGCACAGCTTCCCCATAGATAGTGCTGGTCCTGGTGTTTGAAACGGCAGGGCCGTCTTCGCGGGAAGGCGGCCTTTTTTTTTGGAATTTTTTATCGAAAACAGGGGGGAGGATAACGGTAAAGGTTCGCCAGTTGCTCTTATACAGGTAACGATCCTTTTATTCAACCAAAATCTTTCCCCCATGCCTCAAATTCTACGTATCCTGCTGCTTTGCAGCCTGCTGCCGCTGGCAACGTCCGCCCAGAAATCCCTTAAAAGGGAGCTGCGGGGCGCCTGGGTGGCCACCTTTACCGGCATAGACTGGCCAAACAGAACACAAACGCCCGCCCAGCAAAGGGCTGCCTTCATCACCATCGCAAACCATCATAAAGCCACCGGCATGAATGTGGTGTATGTGCAGATGCGCAGCCAGTGCGACGCGATGTACCCCAGCGCTATCGAGCCCTGGAGCGCAGACCTTACAGGCCGCCAGGGAGTTGCGCCCGCCGAGCCCTGGGACCCTATGGCGTTTGCCATTGAAGAATGCCACAAGCGCGGCATGGAATTCCACGCCTGGCTGAACCCTTACCGCGCGGCGAGCAACAGCGCGAACATCCCCAACTTCGCGGAGAACCACGTAACCAGAACGCATCCCGAATGGCTGCTGAGCCAGGGCATCCTGCGCGTGCTGGATCCCGGCCTGCCTGAAGTGCGCGATCATATTATGAGCGTTATCACGGACATCGTGAAACGATACGATGTGGACGGCATCCACTTCGACGATTATTTTTATCCTCCGGCCGCCCCGGCCGGCACTACGCCTTATAACGACGACAGCACCTTCGCAACCTACCCGCGCGGCTTTACCGTAAAGGCAGACTGGCGGAGGGATAACGTGAACCTGCTGATACAACGCGCATACGACAGCATCAAAACCATCAAGCCCTGGGTGAAATTCGGCGTAAGCCCTTCGGGCATTTACCGCAACAGCACCAACCCGGAAATCGGCACGCCCACCTCCGGGTTGGAACACTACACCACGCTGTTTGCCGATACACGCCGCTGGCTCCGGGAAGGCTGGGTGGACTATATCATGCCGCAGGTATACTGGTGGATCGGGCAGCCCGGCGCCAATTACGGGGCCATCGTTCCCTGGTGGAACAACCAGGCGGCCGGCAGGCATATCTATATCGGGCTGGCCGGGTATAAAGTGGGCGACCTGGCGCAGGGCGCGGCCTGGCAGGATTCCACGCAGATACCCCGGCAGCTAAGGATGAACCGCGACAGCGCACATGCCAATATTTTCGGGCAATCCGTTTATAACACGAACAGCCTGCGCAATAACCGCAAGAACTTCCGTGATTCGCTGCGGCTGCATTTTTATGCAAGGCCCGCATTGCTGCCGGCCATGCCCTGGCGCGACAGCATTGCGCCCATAGCGCCGGAAGTGGTGAACGCCAGCCCCGCAGGCGGCGGTGTGCAACTTAGCTGGTCGCATACCGGCGACCCTTCTGACCAGCTGAACCGCGCCAGGCAATTCGTGATCTACCGTTCAGAAGACCCGGCCCTGAACACGGAAGCAGCGGAGAACATACTCGCCATTACAGACACCGCCGCCAATTCATTCACGGATACGACCGCATTGCCCAATACAACATACTACTACGCAGTTACCGCGCTGGACCGGTATCACAACGAAAGCGTCATTTCAAATCTCTCCGCCAACCTGCCGCCGGAAATACTTTGCCCGGAAAACCAGCAGCTGAACGGTGACCAGGATTGCTCGGCCATACTGCCGGACTACCGTTCGCTTGCGATCATCAGCAATCCCGCAGGCGTGAGCCTCGCGCAGTTCCCCGCACCCGGCAGCAGGGTGCAGCACAACAGCCCGGTGCAGATCATAGCCACCAATGCAGGCGGCAGGTCAGACACCTGTGTGTTCAACATACAGCTGCGCGATACCGTTCCGCCGCAGATATCGGATATCGCGCTGAGCCCCGCCATCCTGCCCGTTCCGGACAACAGGCTGCATACCGTGAGCCTGCAGTACAACGTAACAGACTGCAACGCCGTGAGCAACACGATCAGCATCACCAGCAACGAGCCCAACTATGGTACGCCGGACTGGCAGATAGTGAACGATCATACAGTGAAATTGCGAGCAACGCGTAACCCGCTCGGCAACGGCAGGGTCTACACCATCACCGTTACATCCGCCGATGCATCCGGCAATACGAGCACCGCCACCGCGCAGGTGCTGGTGCCGGGCAACAAACCATGGACGCATGGCGACGGCCTTGCCGTAACCGCGCTGCCCAACCCGGCCTTCCACCAGTTCGCGGTGATGATGGCCAGCAAACACCCGCAGCCGATCACGCTCAGGGTGTACAACAGCACCGGATCGCTGGTTGAAACACGCGGCAATATTGCCCCCAACACAACCATCCTGCTGGGAGGCAATTACAACGCAGGTGTTTATTACCTGGAGATCATCCAGGGCAACAGGCGCCAGGTATTGAAAGTGATGAAGCTCGGACATTGACCGGACCATTTGATAAACCTACATACCACAGGGCCGTTTGCATACGCAGCGGCCCTGTTTTAATTACGGATTTAACAACGTATCTTCCGGGAGTATGCGCTTTACCCGTCGTGAAATAAGCGTGGCATTGTTTGCCGCCTTCACCAGCTTCTCTGCTTATACCGCCATCTTTGCATTCCGCAAAGCCTTCAACGTAGGGGCTTTCGGCGGGCATACGCTTTTCGGGCTGGATTATAAAACAGTGCTGGTGGCCACGCAGGTGTTCGGGTATATGCTGAGCAAGTTCTACGGCATCCGGTTCATTTCAGGCATGAAACGCGTGAACAGGCATTGGCTGATACTGGCGCTGACAGGCGTTTCGTGGCTGGCCTGGCTTTTATTCGCGCTTATTCCCCCGCCTTATAATTTCTGGTGTTTGTTCCTGAACGGTTTCCCGCTGGGCATGCTGTGGGGCGTGGTGTTTTCGTACGTAGAAGGAAGGAGGACCACAGACCTGATCAGCGCGGCGCTGGCTGTGAGCTTCATATTCGCCTCAGGTCTGGCGAAGAGCACTGCGCAATGGGTGATGAACGCATGGGGCGTAACGGAATACCAGATGCCTTTTGTAGTAGGCTGCGTGTTTATGCCCGCCCTGCTCATTTTCGTGTTCCTGCTGGAAAAGATACCGCCGCCCACAGAGGCGGACAAGCTGCAGCGCATGGACCGCCAGCCGATGACCGGCGCAGAGCGCAGCGCTTTATTGAAACGTTTCTGGCCGGGATTGGCGTTGCTCGTGCTCATCTATATCCTGGTAACGATCCTCCGTGAAGTGCGGGACAGCTTTATGGCCGATATGTGGAGGGATTCCGGCGCAGTGTTCGAGCCTGGCGTG
>CBFHAF010000415.1:0-4909 GCA_965653435.1 uncultured Chitinophaga sp. | reverse complement strand
CGTTATATTTAAGGTAAATTATAACTATTCCAGGTTAAATTATGACTTGGTTCTTCCCGTAAAAGACCGGCCGGAAGCCGTGCAGAAGATCGTCTTCAGGAGAGCTGCAGGGAATTTGTGCAGGGGGTTAGGTATTTATGCATCGTTGAAGGAGATTGCTTTGTTGGCTGGCTCCGTTTCCTCCCCGCAACGACCGGCTTTTAAGCGATGACAGCTTGGCCGGACTGCACTTAACGCCTATACGAAAAATAAAGGCTTCGCCTGGCGGGTTCCCGTATGCTTATCTAGACCATGCTGCCGGTGAAGACAATAAAATAACGCGCCTTACAATTACGTGCCGGATTATGCGTTTATAGCGGAGAGAGATCCCGAAACTGAGACATCCCGAAAAAAATCCCGGCCGACTGAAACTTTCCGGCCAAGCACGCGTCCTTATAATGTAATCTGTCGTATCGCAGGCAGCCCCTGCTCCTAAATATGTTATTGCCATGAAAGCATTCTTCCTGCTCCTTTGCCTGCAGCTGTCCGCCATCAGCCTCAGCGCACAGGGCCCCGCCGTTGCAAAGCTGGAAAAGGACATACCTGTCCTGATGAATGAAGCGATTATCCCTGGCATGGCCGCCGCGCTCATCGAGAACGGCAGGCTGGTATGGACCGGTAGTTTCGGCGTCCGCAATTCCAGCACGGGTAAACCTGTTACCGCGGCCACTATCTTTGAAGCAGCATCGCTCAGCAAAGTAGTGGCCGCCTACGGCGTATTAAAACTGGTAGACGAAGGCCGGCTGAACCTGGACCAGCCTCTCACCAGATACCTGGGCAACAATTACGAGGTGGAAGATGAAAGAGTACAGCTTATTACCGCCCGCATGGTGCTCAGCCATTCCGGCGGATTCCCCAACTGGCGGCCCGATGGCGGCAAACTGACCATCCAGTTCCAGCCGGGGCAAAAGTTCCGTTACTCAGGCGAAGGTTTCGTGATGCTTTCGAAAGTTGCCGAACTGATCACCGGTACTGAATTCAATACCTATATCAAAAAGACCGTGTTTGAACCGCTCGGCATGACCAGCAGCAGCTTCAACTGGGAAACACCCTTCGATTCCCTGCTGGTATACCGCCACGACTGGCTGGGCAAGCCCTCCCGCCGCTGGGAAGGCCATGGTGTTAATGCCGCCGCCAGCCTCCGCACCACTATCGAAGACTATTCAAAATTCCTCGTCGCCCTCATGGACGGCAAAGGCCTGAAGCCCGCCACCTGGCAGGCCATGTTCAGCCCGCAGATAAAAGTGAACGACAGCTCTCAGGTGGCCTGGGGCCTGGGCGTTGGCCTGGAAAATACGCCCACGGGAAAATATGCCTGGCATTGGGGCGACCAGGGGGATAGCAAATGTTATTTCACGGCAGACCTTGAGAAGAAAAACGCCATCCTCTATTTCACCAACAGCTATAACGGCCTTTCCATTTCAACAGAAATGCTGAGTGATGCCATCGGCGGCCAGCATCCCGCTGTAAACTGGCTGGGCTACACCAAATATGATCCCGCCGCTCCTGCCCTGCTCACCGATATCGAGAAACGCGGCGCCGCCGTTGCGCTCAGGGCTTATCGTGAGAAAGGGAAAGGCCTTGCCGAAGCGCACATCAATACGATCGGCTACCTGCTGCTCCGGCAGAAAAAAATAGATGACGCCATTGCCGTGCTGGAACTGAATGCGGCAGATTTCCCGCAATCCGGCAACGTGTGGGACAGCCTGGCCGAAGCCTGGATGGAAAAAGGCAACAACGCCCTCGCCATTGAATATTACCAGAAATCCCTCACGCTGGACCCGCAGAACAATAATGCCGTGGAGCAGTTGAAAAAGCTGCAGGAAAAATAAAACAGCGTCACTTCCCTTTGATCATCTTCCGGTGCTTTGCACCGAAAACCAGCAATGCGTCAAAAACAGATTGCGTTTCAAAAGCGTGCGCCGTAAGGGCATAGGATACCGTAATTGGTTTAGTATTGTTAACCGTTCTGGTGATCAGCAGGTTTCGTTCCAGCTCCTGAAGCTCCCTGGTGAGCACTTTCGGAGAAATACCCGCCACTCCCTCCTGCAGGTCTTTAAACCGCCTTGCGCCAAACGAAAGATTCTGAAGGATCAGCAGTTTCCATTTCCCGCCCAGCAATTCAACGGCATCTCTCAGCTCCAATATGGTTTCCCTGCAGGTTCTTTTTGTGCTGCAATCAATGAGTGTCATTTCAAAACGATTAAAGTTACTTTCCTAAAGGTAAGGGATAGCGCTTGTTTAGCGCCGCTGCAAGACCTTTACCCCCGAAACAATCATAACCGATCAAAATGGAAGTAACGCTCATTGCAAATGTTTCCGCCAACGGGAAAGTTCTGTTAGCCGAAGATCCCCGCCACCAGGCACCACCTGAAGCCATTCAATTTTTTATGCAAAAAGCCGCTCAAACCGGCAACCTGGTGCTTGGACGAAAAACCTTTGACCTCATCCTGCAGCACCCCGCGGCGCAACAGGCTTTTTCAGGCGTAGAGATTGTTTTGCTGTCCGCTGCCGGCGAAAAAACCACGGACCGCAAAGTTGCCGGAAACCCTGAACAGGCAATCACCTACCTGGAGAAAAAAGGGTTCAGCGAAATTACCATCGGAGGCGGAACGCAATGTTATAACGCTTTCCTGCAAAAAGACCTGGTAACCGGGATCTACCTCAATATCATTCCCATCGTTACGGGCAACGGCGGCATCATCGGCACAAACGGAACCCTGTTCACCCGGTTTGAGCTCGCAGAGCACAGGCTTATAGCGGACGGCGTCATCCAGCTGCATTTAAACAAACCACCGTTCCCTCAATCCAGGAAATGATCCAGGAAAGCCTTTGCAAATTTTGAAGCCTGCACCTTTTTATTCAGGTTTTTGTGGAAAGGGCTGAACATCCCGAAACCAGGGACAGGCTGCACGATATGGTAAAAAGGCCTGCTCAGGTCCTGTGAGTTGGCGAGGATGATAAACGTGATGTCTTTCTCCGGCACTTTGAGGAATAAAGCGGAATAACCCATCCACCAGCCGGTATGCCACATCATCCTGATGCCTTTGTAACGGGTAACGTACCAGCCCAGCCCGTATTGGATGCGCTTCCCTCTCCTGTTCTCAAAAGGCGTCCATACCTGCTCCCAGGTTTGAGCTTGCAGGAAACGCCCATCGTCAAGAGCGGCAGAATACACGGCCAGGTCCGCAACATTGCTCATAAGCCCCGCCGCCGGGCCGAAACCGTATTTCATGGTTACGGGATGGAGCTGTTTTTTCTTTTTTTGCCAGTTGTAGGGTTTGGCCGTCCACCGCAGCACCTCTTCCCTGGAATAGCCGCTGAGACTGAAATTCAGGCTATCGTCGGTGCTGGGCATTGTGCGTTTCAGGCCAAGCGGCCGGATGATGGTATCCATCACCAGTTCCCCGAAGCTGCGGCCGGATGCTTTGCTGATCACCTTGTCCAGCTGGTGATACCAGCTGCCGTTGTACCTGAATTTGTAACCTGGCTTATAACTGTTCCACATGTTCCCCATGGCGGTATGCGTCATGAGGTGCTTTATTTTGATGCGCGGGTCGCTGCCCCAGCGGGCGCCCAAGTCGATGCCGTATTTATTGACAGGATCGTCGAGGCCGGCCTTACCGGCTTCCACCTGCTGCATGAGGATGATGGAACCGAAGGTTTTGGTGACGGAAGCTACCTGGTACACGGTGTTTTCATCCGGCGGCAGCCTGTTCTCCACATCCGCATAACCCAGGCCCTTTGCCCAGACCAGTTCTTTTCCTTTCATCACGCCTACTGATATGCCGGGGATGTGATATTTCAGGCGAAGCCGTTCAAGCTTGCGCTCAAAGGACCGGAAATTGGCGCTGTCCCAGCGGTTGTCCTGTGCAAACAGGCTGGCGGAAGAAACAATGATCAGGATTAAAATGGCAAGAGGTCTTTTGTACATGCTTTGTTACGTTGTTCCGGCAAATCTGTAAAAAAGCCCACCCGCAGCCTATTCAATTCCGGAATTGAACACTGTCCCGCCCGGAAATGAAAGTAACCCGGGATTAAATATTAATAATATTTATACTATATTTGAATTGCCAACAAACCTTCCCAGGTCATGAAACATACCCTATGCCTCCTGCCCGTGTTGTTATTATTGTCGATAAGGTCGGCCGGCCAAACCGCCGATTATGAGCTGTATAAACAATCGCCGGACAGCTGCGCCCCCTCCGTGATACTGTACCGCGATGGCACCTTTTTTGCCGGAGGCGGCTGTGGCCGATTGGCGGAAAGGTCGGTAGGCCAGTGGCGGCAGGTGCAGGACACGGTGTTTTTCCTTCCCCAGCCTCCAGAAAAGATAAAGGTAGTCCAGTCGCTGACCGCGTTCTTTACCCCGGGCGACACGCTGAATGTGGCGGTACTGGCCAGTTGCGGCAAAAACGTTTCCGGCAGCACCAGGATGTTATGGAAACAGCCTGATGGCGGCCCCGGCCCGATGCCGATCCAGGAGCCGGGAATGGCACGGATCATTAACCCGCCCGTGGAAGGACATTTATTGCTCAATATGATGGACCAGTATATTGAAGTGCCTGGCGGCTTCGCCAACAATTTCATCATAAGGCTCAACATCCCCGCACAATGGGCATCCGCGCATGAGTGGTGCAGGATGGACCGGTTTTACCTGCTGAAGAAAAACGGGAAATTGGTAACACCCGACGCCATGGCAGCGGCATATGAGCCGCACATCCATCAATGACGGCTTTGAATTTTTAATCTTTTCAATTGAATTTTATAATCTCCCCTGCCTTCTCACGTCCTATTTTTGCATAACTAAAGCAAATCGGATGAAAATTTTAATGATCGGCTCCAGCGGAGCCATCGGTAAAAAAGTAAA
>CBFHAF010000414.1:0-4921 GCA_965653435.1 uncultured Chitinophaga sp. | reverse complement strand
CTTGCCGATACCCTGTAACCCCTGCAATATTCATCGCTGCACATAAAAGAACCGCCGCGGATCACGCGCTTTACATTCGCCGGATCGTCCGCCGGATCGTTCGGGGTGCCGGAGCCTTCCGGGTTCTGCGTGCCCGGCTTTACCTGGCTGTAATAGCTGTTGTCGTACCAGTCTGCGGTCCATTCCCATACATTGCCGGCCATATCGTATAATTTGTAAGCATTGGCAGGAAAGGATTTTACAGGAGCTGTGCCGTAAAAACCATCGGCCTGGGTGTTCTGGTAAGGGAAGTGGCCGTTCCAGATATTTGTTTTGCCCGGGTTTTCCTGCGGTGTTTCTGAGCCCCAGGGAAAGGGCTGGCCTTTCAGTCCGCCGCGTGCCGCATATTCCCATTCCGCTTCAGTAGGCAGTCTTTTCCGGGCCCATTTGGCGTAAGCCTGCGCATCATCCCAGCTGATATGTACAACAGGGTGCTGTTCTTTTCCTTTGAGATCGCTGCCGGGCCCCTCAGGGTGCTGCCAGCTGGCGCCGCGCTCGAAGCTCCACCACTGGCTTACGTCGTTAAGGTTTACGGCTGTTTGGGTAGGTACAAAAACGAGGGAGCCGGGAAGCAGGTCCGCACTGTCAGGCTCAGGCGAGCCGGGCGGCAGGGCGGCCATGACCTCCTCTTTGGAAATAGGCTGTTCAGCGGTGGTAACATAGCCCGTAGCTTTCACGAATGCTGCGAATTCAGCATTGGTCACTTCATGCTCATCCATCCAGAAGGAATCGATCTTCACCAGGTGCTTCGGGTATTCGTCCGGCTGGCCGGAATCATCGTCCGCTCCCATTTCAAATTCCCCTCCGGGCACGAGCCGCATAGGGTTCAGCTGTTCCACCACGGCGGGAACGGAGTGGTCTTTTTGCTTCGCGGGTTGGTTGCATGCTGCCAGCATTATGATCAGGGCCAGGAACCGGCCGGGATATTTAGTTATCATACGCCTGCAAAGGTACAACGGGGCCGTGAAATTGTTAAATTGTTAAATTGCTGCGGAAGGGCCCATAAATGTCCATAATCCGTAACTTGCCTATCATGGCTTTTACGCGAGAAGATTTCGGGCCGGGCTTCAAATGGGGAGTGGTTATTTCTGCTTTCCAGAACGAAGGCTCCCACGATGTTCACGGCAAGGGCCTTTCCATCTGGGATGCTTTCCAGGACAGGAAAGGGAGGATCAAAGACCGCACGCATGCCCGCACTGCCTGTGACTTTTACAACCGTTACCGGGAAGACATTTTCCTGGCGCGTTCCCTCGGCTTCACCGTATTCCGTTTTTCCCTCTCATGGCCCCGCATCCTGCCGAAAGGTACCGGCGCGGTGAACCAGCCCGGCATTGATTTTTACCACCGCGTGATAGACACCGTTCTGGAAGCGGGCATGGAACCTTACGTTACGCTGTATCACTGGGACCTTCCACAGGCGCTGGAGCACAAAGGCGGCTGGTGCCACCGCGGCACCGTTTTCGCTTTCGAGGAGTTTGCCAACCTGTGCGCCCGGGCGTACGGCCATAAAGTGAAAAACTGGATCGTGCTGAACGAGCCTTTCGGTTTCACTTCGCTCGGCTATATGCTGGGCGTGCATGCCCCGGGCAAGTTCGGGCTGAGTTATTTTTTCCCTGCCGTGCACCATGTGGCGCTGGCGCAGGCGGAGGGCGGAAGGGCGGTTCGTGCCGAAGTGCCTGGCGCCCGCATCGGCACTACCTATTCCTGCTCACAGATCATTCCTTATACGAACAACGAGCGCGATCAGCAGGCTGCCTTGCGGGCAGATGCGCTGTTCAACCGTCTTTTCATAGAACCCGCGCTGGGCCTGGGTTATCCTACAGACGTATTTCCGCTGCTCAAGCGCATCGGCCGGAGATATGCGCTCTGGCGCGACTGGGAAAAGCTTCCTTTTGATTTCGATTTTATCGGCATACAGAATTATTTCCCGCTGGTGATCCGTTACAACGCGTTCATGCCCTACATCCAGGCATCTGAAGTGAAGCCCGGCTCGCGCCGCGTGCCGCAGACTGCGTTGGGATGGGAGATCAGCGGGGCGGGTATGTACAATATCTTACAGCAGTTTGCCGCTTACGAAGGCGTGAAAGAGATCATGATCACAGAAAGCGGCGCCGCCTTTAAAGACACGCTGGTGAACGGCGTAGTAGATGATGCGGACCGCACCGCGTATTTCCGGGAATACCTGCAGGCAGTACTGCAGGCCAAAAATGGAGGCGTGCCTGTAACGGGTTATTTCGCATGGACGCTCACCGATAATTTTGAATGGGCTGAAGGATACAATGCCCGCTTCGGGCTGGTGCATGTGGATCATGAAACGCAGGCTCGAACGGTGAAAGCATCCGGTCACTGGTTCCGGGAACTGCTGGGCAACGGCCCGTCTGAATTAAATGCCGCCGGGAACGAAGGCTGGTACCGGGAAAGCCGTGGGTAAAAAAGCGCCGGCGGGCAAAAGAAAAACCGTTTTTGAGGTTAACGCCGTATAAAGGTTGCTGAGTATGGTATTCCTTTTACCCGCCGGGCCGTATTTATAATTCTTTGCGTTTAAAGAACCAGCTGTCGCGCAGGCCGAGATGCAGCACGATGTTGAAGTAGGATTCCGTAATAAGCCCGTTCGTGGACGTGCCGCGCTGCCCGCCTTCCAGCCCCAGGTAATACCTCAGGTGGCCGGTCCTGCTGGGCAGGGACGCACCCACTGAAAGCCCGAAATCATTGATCTTCTGGCCTTTCACTTGTATATACCCGGTGTGATAGCTCAATCCTGCCTGGATGGACAAATGTTCTGTTTTCCTGTCGAAATAATATTTGTAGAATGAATACTCCATGCCGCCCGCGAAACGCTGCGAGTTCACGTATCTGAAATCGGTTTGTTTCCCGTTCAGCCCTTCCCATTGCTGCCTGCGGTAATCCGCCAGCCAGGTGATGTGCTCGTTGGAAAGCGAGAGGCCAAGGCCCAGCTGCGCGGGCAGGTAATAATTCCCGGTGCTGCTTTTCCCTTCGTACAGCATATTGTCGTTAGCATCGCGGATGGAAAATTCATCTTCGGCATGGAGGCGGGTTTGCCAGCGGTACGTAGCGCCGGCACCCACATCCCAGGCGCCTGCCTTGCCTGTGTATTGCAACCCTGCCGTGAAATTGAAATTGCGGTAAAAAGTACGCTTCTCCGTATGGATCTCGTTATTCCCAAGGCTGTCCGTGATCGTTACAGGCCCGAAAAGCAGTGCGGAGGATAACCCTGCATAGAAGTTCTTGCTGATCTTAAAGCCGTTCGAAAAATAAAGACGGTTAATGCCGCCCGTGCCTTCGACCGCGTTCTGTATCTCGGCTTCCGTGCCCGCGATATGCGTGTTGTTCACCAGCTTAAAGTCCACGCGGCTGTAGGGCATGAGGCCGAAACTAAGTCCCCACCGGCGGTTCGCCTTGAAGCCCATAGCGAATCGTTTGAACGCAATGTCGCCTGCGGACTGGCTGATGGTGGAGCTGTTGTACTGGATCGATTTTGCGGCAACGGAAGCTTCAAAAAAGAATGTTTCCATGGGTATGCGGCCATAGGAAGCGGGGTTGAGCTCGTTCAGGAAACTGCCCGAACCACGCGCAATGCCCGCGCTGCCTGTACCGAAGTTGCGGCTGTAATCCTTTTCTTCAAGATCGCCGATGCCATAGGCGGAATACAGCGAGTTCACGCCCTTCTGCGCCTGCGCCTGCATGGCCAGCAACAGCAAACAGCCGATGGTATATTTTCGCATCATTGGTATAACAGGTAATAGATTTTCAATTGCGCGCGGTACTGCCTGTTGCCGCCGTCGCCCACCACCAGCCGGTTCAGCTGTGTGTGGAATTCACTGAAAGGCGCGGCCAGCAGCAGGCCGCGGTAAGTATATGTGTCCGCCGTCATCATGGCGCGGCAGTACTCGGTCACGTCCCAGGAATACTGGTTGTTCTCAGGGTAAAGCTTGTCTGCCCGCAGGTTGCCATACTGGACGCCGGCCGATGATGCAAGCGTGTCGCCCTGGGACACGAAGTTCTTTTTATCTGCCAGCGTAAGCGTAAGGCGGGGCGGAAGCGGGTAATTTTTCAGCGTGCTGTTATCCGGCTTTATGACCAGCTCGGCCTGCATGATGCGGCCGTAACGGCCCAGTTCCTGCAAGCCGGCGATCGTCGGGAAATCGATGCGGGTTACCGCGCCGGTGAGCGGCTGCACGAACGTACGGTTTGCCGTCGTTTCCCCGGGCAGGCCTATGGCGCCGGGTTGCAGGCCGGCAATGGGAGTATTGGTGCGGTCGTAAGTAAATGAGTTGAATTGCAGTTCGGGCATGTTCATCCGGAAGTCCACCGTTTTTTCTTCCACCGTTTCTTTCGCGATGTGGTAATGCAGCCGCATCACCACGGCCGTATCGTTCATGAGCAGGCGGAAGGCGGCGGTATTGTTCACGCCGCGGATGCTCATTCCTTTGAAATAATCCCGCCAGTAGTCTTCATTGGAAAGGATGTCGGATTTGTTCTTCAGCATTTCAAATAATTCGATCCCTTTCGCATCGTCCAGCCTCAGGTGAACGGCGTTCCCGGAGGTGGGGCGGATGTATTGGGTCACGTCCGCCAGCGGCGCGGCTGCGACGGGGAACTGCTGATGGCTCCAAAGTACGTAGTAGTCGTCGGGCATCAGCAGCGGGCGGGTGAGCTGGAATACCTGGAACCTTTGCGGGGGAAGGGTGTCCCCGTAATAATGCCCGTCCGGCCTGATGATCAGTTCCAGGGAATCGTAAATGGCGCGCAGCTCCGGTGCAGTACTACCTGGAAGGCCTACACGAAATGTGGTATGGGATGTGAATTTGCCGAACACGGGATCGGCATAGCTGCCAACGATGCCTGTGCCGGTGCCGGAGGT
>CBFHAF010000413.1:0-4927 GCA_965653435.1 uncultured Chitinophaga sp. | reverse complement strand
CCATTCACCGCCAGCCTGAGGGTGTTGTAAGCCGCGGTCAATGCGCCTTCCACGCCTTCCGGTGTTTCATAGAGCTGATAAGAGACTTCGGAAATCACTTTTTCTTCCAGGAATTTTTTGCAGCCGGTGAAAGAGGTGATTGCAACAACTGCCGCAAGGCATGCATATATCTTTTTCATTGATCTCTGTTTTGTAATGATTGAATATTAGAAACCCACGTTCACGCCCAGCAGGTACATGGTCAGGCTTGGTTCGTTAAACCCGGTAGCTCCTTCCGGGTCTGTGCCGGGGAACCTGGTGATCACAAAAGGGTTCTGCACGCTGCCGTAGACCCTGAACTTCTGCAAATGCGCCCGGCGCACGACGGTTTCCGGAACGGTATAACCCAGGGAAATATTCTTCACCCGCAGGAAAGAGCCGTCATAATAGTTCAGGATGCTTAAGTAGTTCAGGCCGGCCGAGCCAAGGAACGGACGGGGATATTTGTTGCTCGGGTTACCGGGCGTCCAGTAGTCCAGCTTGGGCTGGTTATAGCGGCCATCGAAGCGCATATCCAGGCTATGATAAACGGTCTGGCCAACGTTGGCATAAATAAAAACAGAAGCGTCAAAATTGCCGTACTGGATGTTATTGCCCAGGCTGGCGGTCCATTTCGGGTCCTGCTGGCCTAAAATATGCCTGTCCGCCGCATCGATCTTATAGTCTTTATTCAGGTCGAGCGGCCTGATATCTCCCGGCTTAAAAACAGCGCCGTTAACGGCAAACTTTGCCATCTCAGCTTTGTCTGCCTCGGTATCCTGCCAGATGCCGCCGGGGCTCAGGTCGTACATGACCTTTACCGGGTGGCCGATAAACCAGCCGGAAGCCAGGTCGTCATGTTTGCCATTATACAGCTCCGCGATCTGTTGTTTGTTGGTGGCGAATATCCAATCCGTGGTCCATTTTAATTTCCTGCCGGAAACGTTCACGGTATTGACAGACACTTCGAAGCCTTTGTTGGTCGTTTTGCCGATGTTCACGAGGATCTTGTTGAACCCTGATACCGTGGGCAGCTGCTGGTCGAGCAGCAGGTCGCTGGTATTTTGCCGGTATGCTTCAATGCTGCCGGAAATACGGCCCCTGAAGAGGGAGAAATCAAGCCCTATGTTATACTGGCCGGTGGTTTCCCAACCAAGCTCAGGATTGATCATTTCTGTAGGCGCAAAACCCAGTTTCGAAGTTTCTCCGTATACATACCGCACGGTGGAAAGGCTGCCCCATGTCTTATACGGCGTTACGCCTGCATTGCCTGTTCTCCCCCAGCCCAGGCGGAGCTTAAGATCAGTGATACCTTTCACGTCCTTCAGGAAGTTTTCGCCTTTCAGGCGCCACGCCAGCGCTACGGAAGGGAAGGCTACCCATTTATGGCCTTCTGCCAGCACCGAAGAGCCATCGTACCGGGTGGAGACGGTGGCGAGGTATTTATTTTTATAGTTGTAGTTCAGCCTGCCCATAAATGAAGCCAGCGTGGACCGCGAGTAATTGCTGCTAACGCCGCTGATGGTCAGCGCGCTGCCCACATTGTAATACAGTTGCTGGTCATAAGGGAGGTCCCTTACCGAAACACCGTAGCTTTCAACAGTTTCAGATTGTATGGATTGCACCAGCGTCGCAAAGAAATTGTGATCCCCGGCGGATTTGTTATAGCTGAGAATAGTCTCCCAGCTGTACATAAGCTTTTTATTGCCGCCATTGGAGGTCCTGGAAGGCGCCTCCCCGCCTGCGGAAGCGGTATTGGCCTTATCGAAATTGAGGTTTTGCGTGCCGCGGTAATCGAGGCCCACATTGGACCTCAAATTAAAACCATCAAGGAAAGAGACATCCAGGTAATAGTTCCCGATATAGCGGTCCTGCTTCACCATACGTTTGGTATTGCCGAAGTTCGTGACAGGATTGGGTGTACGGGTGTTGTTGGTAGGAAATAACGCCAGTGTTTTACCGTCTTCCGCATAGGGGGAAGCCAGGGGGTTGAAGCTCTTTAACCCGTACACATCAAATATCTCGGACCAGCCGGCATTCAATTTTGAGCTGGTTAAAAGGGATTGGGTGCCGATCTTTATATGGTCCCTGATATTGTGATCTACGTTGGCGCGGATGCTGTAACGGGTATAGTCCTGGTCTTTAACCACACCGGCATTGGAGAAATAACCGGCAGATAACAGAAGCTTTGTTTTATCTGTACCGCCGCGCACGCTCACCTGGTGGTCCTGCATATTGCCGGTGCGCAGACCGTAGCTCAGCCAGTCTGTGCTGGCCAGTTTAGAGGGATCATAGGTACCGCTTGCCCATGCATTTTCCATGTTCTTCAGCATATAAGGCGTTGCCACCAGCTGGTCATTTTTAAAATCAAGCTCACGGTCCGGCTTGGGATCATATGCGCCGCCCAATGCATTCCGCTGCGCTTCGCGGGAATATTCCACGAACTCCGCGGCGTTCATTAATTCCGGCATGGGGCGGTTCTTCTGTACACCGTAATACCCGTTATATTCAACGGTGGTCTGTCCGGGCTTCCCTTTTTTTGTAGTAATGATAATTACGCCGTTAGCTCCCCTGTTGCCATATATCGCGGTGGCGGATGCATCTTTTAATACGTTGATGGTTTCAATGTCGTTGGGATTGATCTGGTCTGCACCGTCGGTGAGGGGCATGCCATCCACCACATACAATACTTCGTTGGTGGCATTGATGGAACGGTTGCCTCTTATCCTTACCTGCGTGGTGGCGCCGGGTTTCCAGGAAGTTGTTTGCGCCATTACACCGGCGATGCGGCCCTGGAGGGCCTGTGTCACATTTGTTACAGCTACCTCGGTTATCTTCTCGGATTTTATGGTAGATATAGCCCCGGTAAGGTCTTTCTTCAGCACGGAACCATACCCGATCACCACTACTTCATTGAGGTCGGCAGGTGCTTCTTTCATCCGGATGATCAACGAATTATTGGCGCCTGCTTTAATAACGAAATCCTTTATCACGTACTTCTCGAATCCCATGAAAGAAAACGTGAACTGGTATTTATTGCCCGGTTTCAGCCCGGATATGGTAAATACACCCTTCTCATTGGTCGATAGGTTTTGTTTCTCAGTAGTGCCCGCCGCAATAATACTTACGCCAACACCAATGAGCACTTCTCCTTTTTCCGACGTAACAATACCGGTGAGTTGCGGTTTCTCCTGTGCTTTCAAGGAAACTGAAAAGGCAAATGCTGCCAGGCATAGCCACCATTTGATTGTTAGAGATCTGAATTTCATCATATTTTTTTTACTGTTTTGACAATAGTTTCCCCGTATGCCCGGAAGGGCATTTTAACTGAGGGTTTTCTTTTTTTATTGGATCCTGGTTACCGCTATCTTACTACTGTCCACTTTTTTAAATGCCAGCCCGTTGATATTCCCCAGCATTGAAAGCACCACGTCTAATGAATCGGTTGGCAGGAGCTTGCCCGTTATAAGCATATTATTAAAGCTTTCGTCGCTGAAACTGAACTCAATATTATATTGCCTGCCTACGCTGGCCAGCACTTTCGCCAGCGGCTCCTGGTTGAATTCGAGCGATATCGCGGCAGTATCTGTCACCTGGACAGGCCGCGGGATATTATTGGCAGGTTCCCTGAAAGATTTTACAGTGAATTGCCTGGAACGATTGTCAATTACAAACTGTTCTCCCGGCTTAAGGTATACGTCTTTCATGCCGAACGTCCCCCCGGCTGAGCGGATCACTACCTTCCCTTCAAATAACCTTACGCTTACTTTATTCTGCAGCAACGTATTCATCATAAAGCGCGTTCCCAAAACCGTTGTGCTGATCTCTCCCGCGTACACCGTAAAAGGCCTTTCGGGGTTCTTCGTCACTTCAAAGATGGCTTTCCCGGTGAGCCTTATATCGCGCCGGCCTGTATCGAACGAGGTGTGGTAACTGATGGAGCTGCCCTGCGCTAATTTCACGACCGAGCTGTCTGACAGCACGAGGCGGCGAACGCTGTCGCTGTTGTTGGATTCAACGATCAGCAGGTCTTTCTTTAACTCAACCGCAGCCGCCACGGGAGGCATTTTATGCCCGGCGCTATAATGGCGCCAGGCAGCGCCGGCCATCAATAGTACCATGGCCGCGGCTGTCCATTTTGCAGCCATGATGAAAATACGCCGGGTATTATTCCGGCCGGCCGCATTTTCCCTGTTAATGATTTTTTCATGTATTTTCTCCAGCAGCATTGCGGACCTTTCGGGAGGCAGGATAGAATCGCCGGATTGAAGAAATTCTTCAAACTCCTTTTTCAAACGGTTCTTCTCCCCTCGTTCGTTTCTATTTAATGCCATGCTGTTCCTGGTTTCGAGTATAAATACCCGGAACCGTAAAAAAGGGGATGCCGTTCTGTGTTACGAAATTGTTATCTGATTCAGCTGAGGTAAAAAACGAGCAGGGAAGCGCCAGCAGCAAGGCTTTCGGACTGGTGGCGGGAGATGTAGTCTTTAATGAACCGGGTGGATTGTTTCAGGTAGTCCTTTACAGAGGCGTCGGAAATACCGAGTATGTGGGCTACTTCGTCATAAGATTTGCCTTCGTAGCGGCAGAGCCTGAAAACTTCTTTTTTGCGTTCGGGAAGGTGGCTCACAGCTTCTTCCACGATAGACAGCCGGAAAGTATACAGCTCCTCGTTGAGCGGCTCTTCCTGGTATATTTCAGTGGTTTTGAGGGGCACCAGCTGCCTTTCTTTTTGTTTCAGGTATTTGAGGGATTTGTTGAAGCTTGTAACGAAGAGCCAGCCGGCTACTTTGGCTACGTCCAGCTTCAGGCGGTTTTCCCATAGGGCCAGGAAAACTTCCTGGAGGATATCTTCCGCGGCTTCGTGCTGTTTTACGATCTTCCATATATTGGCATACACAGCCTGGTG
>CBFHAF010000412.1:0-4929 GCA_965653435.1 uncultured Chitinophaga sp. | reverse complement strand
GAACAACATCGCTGAAGAAGTGGTGGCTAAGGTGAAAGGTAAAGTGAATGCCTAATTAGCACAAGTTGATAGATAGAAATAAGAAAAAGGCCCCGGCGTTTGCCGGGGCTTTTTTATGCCGTCATTCCAGCCCCGGATACTTTCACTTCAGCCCTCCGTGATGCCCTTTCAGCGTTTTTTGTAACAATTCCGCGCCGTTTCACGCTTAACAGCAAACCTCAAACCTTGAATGCCATGCCTAACCTCAAAACCTTGCCGGCTTTGGCCGCGGCGCTGATCATCATGGGCGCCTGCCGTAAAACAGTGAAAGAACCGAAACCGGATTACCGCCACCGCTCCCTCGGCAACACGGAAGTGCGTTACCTGCGGCCTTTTGCCCTGGATGCTGACGAAGACGGCACGGGCGACCTGTACTTCACCGTTGCGCTCGTGAACGATACGGAAGGCACGCATGCGAAATTTACCGTTGTCAGCATGCTGTCCGCCAAATTATTGTCCATACCCGATTCCGTGATACGGCTCGGCAGGCACGACAGGATCCCGCTGCTGCCCGAACATCCCCGCGAGTGGAATGGATTCGACACGTATCTCTGCGAGCTGCTGCTGCCCAGGAACAATCCACAGGATACCACCTGGCGCGGCGCATGGGTGGGGGCGGACCGCCAGTACTTCGGCATGCAGTTCATGAGCGGCGAAACGGCTTACCTGGGATGGGTGAGCCTGTCCGTAGACACCGCGCGGGACTGCATGATACTCCATGAATGCGGCTGGAGGGCCGCTTCAGCAGGGGATGTGAAGGCCGGTGCCACCGCCAACTGAAAAATATAAAACGCCGCCATGGCTGAACTATGGCGGCGTTTTAGGGTATGATGAGGAACAGGATTCAGGATTCCGGGTCGCTGACCTCGATGATCTTGCCCGGAGAAGTATCCGTGCAGATGTACACCCGCCCGTTGGGCGATACGCAAACGTCGCGCAGGCGGCCGAACCGGTTGGTGAAATAGTTTTTGGAACTGCTGACCGTTTGCCCGTCTGCAGAGAGTTTCAATTGGTATAACGTCGCGTTTTTAAGGCTTACGAGTATCAGTGAATGTTTCCACTGCGGGATGCGGTCGTGGTTATAATAATCCAGCCCGCATAAGGCGTAAGTGCCTCCGCCGGTGCTCCAGATGGGCGGTTTCACGTTATTGGCGTTGCAGAAAGTTACCTCGCCCCCGTTGCAGGGGCCTTCCACGTTGGGCCAGCCATAGTTGCGGTTCTTTTCAATGATGTTCACCTCGTCTTCCACCCCTGCGCCATGCTCGGAGGCATACAGGATATTATTCACATACACCAGGCCCTGCGGGTTGCGGTGCCCGAAGCTCCATAAGGGATTGTCCGTAATGGGATTGTCTGAAGGGATGCTGCCGTCCAGGTTCAGGCGCAGCACCTTGCCGCTGGTGGAGTTGGTGGATTGTGCGTTATCGGCCTCGCTGGCGTCTCCTGTGGTGTAATACAATTTCCTGTCCGGCCCGATCACCAGGCGGGAACCGTTGTGGATGCCGGCGGCAGGTACATTGGCTATCAGTGTGGCTGGTTGCGTGAGGGCGCCGTTCTGGTAAACGTAACGCACTACCTTTTCGCGGTAAGGGTTGCCGTAGTTGTATGCAACAAACACATGCGGCGTTTGCGTGAAGTCCGGGTGAAGCACCATGCCCAGCAGGCCGCCTTCGCCGCTGGCAACGATATCGGGCAGGGTGAGCAGGGGTTTCAGCTCGCCGGTCTTGGGATCTACCCGGCTGATCCTGCCGCCGCGTTCGGTCATCCAGATGTGATTGTCGGGCCCCCAGAGGATCTCCCAGGGGCGGGAAATATTCTTATCCAGTACGACCCTCACCTTGTCCGCAGGCCAGTCGGGGTCTTCGTCGGGCGGTTTGGGGTTATTGGGATTCTTTTTACAGGCTAAAGTAGCGCCGAGGAGGCACAGGAAGAGGGTTGATATGGCCAATGGTTTCATAGACGCAGATTTATGTAAAGAACAGAACTAACAGCAACAAATTGTCTGCCAGCTTAAAAAAATGCGGAGCGCAGTCAACTTTTTTGAAACCCTGCTGTTAAAAGAGAAGCTATAGTATTCATAATCAACTATATCCTGTTATCCCCCTGCCTGGAAATATCATAGCAAGCAACATCATCAAAAACAAATACTATGAAGAAAATTGGTTACTTAACCCTCATCCTGGCAGGCGTTCTATTTACAACAAACATCAAGGCGCAGACGCAGAAAGGGAATGTGCTGGTAGGTGCACAGCTGGCGAACATCGGCGGTACATTCCAGGACGGCGGAAGCACGTTCAGCCTTAACCTGACACCGCAGGCGGGATGGTTCATTAAAGACGACCTGGCCATCGGCCCCATGGTGAACCTGGGCTTGACCACCGGCAACGGGTCTACTACGTTTACATACGGTGTTGGCGCTTTCGGCCGGTATTACATCAGGGACAAGAGCATTGAAATAATGGATAAGACCCGCTGGTTCCTGGAAGGCAATGTGGGCGTGAACGGGGTGAATGTGGATGTAGATGGCGGCGGCAGCACCAATACGAATGGTCTTGGCGTCGGTTTCGGCCCCGGCCTGGCGTATTTCATTACGCCGAACATTGCCCTGGAAGGCCTGCTGAAATATGACCTGACCGTGGGTTTCGGCAGCTCCACCACTGCGCACAGGGTAGGGCTGAACCTGGGTTTCCAGATCTACCTGCCCGGCAGGAAGATGCAGCGGCAGATCGAGGCTGACATGAAAAAATAACAAGCGGGAAAAGTAAATACACCGTGTAAACGGGCTGGTACGCGCTGGGGAAGCGGGTATCAGTCCGTTTTCCCTTTTTGGGCGGAGGCTGATTTGGGCAGTTCGAAGCGGATGACGACCTTATGTTTGGCTGTTACGGCCTTGCCGTCGAGCCTGGCGGGTATCCAGCGGGGCATTTTTTCCACGATGCGTATGGCTTCCTCTTCCAGCCCGTAGCCGATCACGTCGCCGAGGGTGCCGGCATTGCCTACCGTACCGTTGGACATTACGAGGAATTCTACCGTAACGGCGCCGCTGACGCCTGCTTTACGCGCTTCCGGCGGGTACTGCAGGTTCCTGCGGATGAAGTAGGCGAGAGCCTGGCCGCCGCCGCGGTACTGGGGGAGGTTGCTGAGCTCGGGCACGGGCACCTTGTAGGGTTTGCGCTTGGTATTGCCGAGGTTGATGGAAACGGGTATGGAGAGCCTGAGGCTGACGGGTTTACGGTCCAGGTAGCCCGGCTGCCAGGGCGGCATCTGGTTGAATACATTGATTACCTCTTTATCCAGCTGGCGGAACCCGGGGTTGCGGACGCGGGCATTGGTGATCTCGCCGGTGTGCTCCACGGTAAAATCGACCGTAACGGTAACGGCGGTGTCGTTTTCGAGGCGGATATAGGGGATAACGAGGTGGGTGAGGATGTAGTTGCGGAGGCGGTTGTTGTCGCCGGGGAATTCGGGGAGCTGGTCTGCCTGGAGGTCTTCATAATAGCCGGGATCCGGTTCCGGGGGGATGGAATCCTGTTGCTGTGCGAGGGTGGGCAGGGAAAAAAGGATAAATATGGTGATCAGGCGGATTCGCATGGGAAAAATGCCGTTTTAGGCTGTAAACGACTGGGAATAAAAAAGTTAAATAAAATGGGTACCTTGCGGAGGTTAGCCCGGATGTGTATAAAACTATGGAAACGGCGGCAGAAAGTCAATATTCCCCTGAAAATATCCTCCAAAATTATTTGTCGCAATTAAAATAAAGATTACCTTTGCCCTCCCAAATTGAGGGGTAATAAAGAAGAAGTTCATTGCATATGTCTCAGAGAATTAGAATCAAGCTGAAGTCCTACGATCACAATCTGGTGGATAAGTCTGCCGAGAAGATCGTTAAAACCGTGCGTAACACGGGTGCCGTGGTAACAGGTCCTATTCCTTTACCGACAGAGAAGAAAATCTTTACGGTACTGCGTTCTCCGCACGTGAACAAGAAAGCGCGTGAGCAATTCCAACTGTGTACGCATAAGCGTTTGTTGGACATTTACACATCTTCTTCCAGAACCGTAGATGCGCTGAGCAAGCTCGATCTGCCGTCTGGTGTGGAAGTGGAAATTAAAGCGTAGTAAAAAAAGGACCTCAGCAAAGGTGGGCAAAGGCCCGCCTGAGGTATTTTGTGACAACAGCATTAATAACAGGTCACGCCTTCCGGGTGGCCGCCCAATAAAAGCATTTAAACCGCTCATCCTGAGGATAGCTAGAGATCCCTCAGGCGCTGGGCTAAATTATATAACACAATGAAAGGTATTATTGGTAAAAAGATTGGCATGACCAGCATCTTCGAGGCCAACGGCAAACAAACTGCTGTTACCATTATCGAAGCCGGTCCCTGCGTGGTTACCCAGGTGAAATCCCAGAGCACCGACGGGTACGACGCTGTTCAGGTAGCTTTTGGTGAAAAGAAAGAAAAGAACACCACCAAAGCAGAACAGAATCACTTCGCGAAAGCACAGACTTCCCCTAAACGTTACGTTACTGAATTCCGCAACCCGGATGCATCCGTGGCTAAGGCCCTCGGCGAAACTCTCACCTGCGAAATATTTGCAGAAGGTGAGAAAATTGACGTTGTGGGTACTTCCAAGGGTAAAGGTTTCCAGGGTGTTGTAAAACGCCATGGTTTCTCCGGTGTGGGCGAGGCTACGCACGGTCAGCACGACCGCCAGCGCGCTCCCGGTTCCGTAGGTGGTTCTTCTTATCCTTCCCGCGTTTTCAAGGGCATGCGTATGGCTGGCCAAACCGGTAACGAAAGAGTGAAAGTGAAAGGTCTGAAGATCGTTAAGATATTCCCTGAGAAGAATTATATCCTGGTAAGTGGTTCCGTTCCCGGCCACATTGGTT
>CBFHAF010000411.1:0-4939 GCA_965653435.1 uncultured Chitinophaga sp. | reverse complement strand
ATGTAATCTTCATGTTGTAATCTTTTTAAAGCTCCAGGTGATCATAAAACGGGCTATCTCGGCTCCGTCCGCGGCTTTGCCGGCCACGGAAATGGTCAGCGCCGAAGGCTCGCCGGTCTGCACCGTTCGATGGATCGCGTTCAGAATATCATTGCCCGCATCGCAGGTGAAATAAGTTTTGTTTTTGGCCTTTTTGAGAAAGATGCCTTCCATGCCCGTTACCAGCATAGACACTTTGGCGGGCACAGCATCGATATGGGCCATCGCCAGCAAGCCGCTGCTCATTTCCGCCGCCATGGCCAGGCAGGCAAAATAAGTGGAGCGGAACGGGTTCTGGGACAGCCAGCGGTAAGGTACTACAGTGGTGCAGCTTCCGGCGGACATCTTATGCACGCGCACTCCAGCCAGCCAGGCGCTGGGCAGTTTGTAAAAAAGGAACAGGGAGAATTTGAACCGGTTGTTCACCAGTGATACAAACCTTTCGGTAGAAGCAGGTGTATCCATATGCAGACATTAACGTTGATGTACATACGCGTAAATACCTTTCTGCGCGTTAACGGCCGTCTCCCCTTCTTTCCGTTCGATGGGAATATTCCGGATTTGCGCATCCAATATTACGGCATTTGTGTTATCCGCGAGCTGAATATTGATAATATCCTTCACCTGCTGCCGGTAAACGGGGTCATATACCGGGAAACAGACCTCAATGCGCCGGTGCAGGTTCCGGTTCATCCAGTCCGCCGAACCCATGTACATTTCTTCTTCCCCGTTGTTATGGAAAATGAATATCCGCGCATGTTCCAGGTAACGGTCCACGATCCGGCGCAGCCTGATGCCCTTGCGGGGCACTATGCAGCAGATGCTCCGCACGATCAGGTCTATCTCTACCCCCGCGTCTGCCGCGGCATACAGCTCCGCGATCATCTGCTTCTCCTGCAGGTTGTTCAGCTTGATCACGATCCGCGCGGGCAGGCCATTACGGGCGTTTTCCGCCTCACGGCGGATCATGGCGGTGAAACGGTCTACCAGGTTGAACTGCGCTACCAGCAGGTCCTCAAAATGCATGAAGTTGTAACGAGTGGGCGCGATGCCGGTCTGCATATACACGAACAGGAGCTCCAGCTCCTGGGTGATGCCTTTATGCGCGGTAAGCAATATATGGTCTGTATAAAAACGGGCAGTGCTTTCATTGAAGTTGCCGGTGGCCAGCAATCCGATATGGTCCCACTGGAAGCCGCGTTTGCGTTTAACCAGCGCTACTTTCGCATGCACTTTCAGGCCGGGTATGCTGTAGAGTATCTTCACTCCGGCTTCTTTCATACGTTTGGCCCAGCGGATGTTATTCGCTTCGTCGAACCGGGCTTTCAGCTCCACCATTACCGTCACCTGCTTCCCGTTCCTGGCCGCGCTGATAAGCGCATGCACGATCTGGGAGCCCGAGGCCACGCGGTACAGCGTCACGTAGATCTCCTTCACATCAGGGTCCGTAGCGGCTTCGTTGAAATAACGGAGGATATAATCGTATTTCTGGTAAGGCACGTGCAGCAGCACGTCCTTTTCCTTGACCGTATCCAGCAGGCTGCCTTCGCCTTCCAGCGCGGCTACGGGCGCGGCGGGCATGGGCGGGTAAGCGCAGGCCGCGTTGCCGGACTGCATGGGCAGTTCCGCGAGGTCTTTGAGGTTGTGGTATCTTCCGCCCGCCGCCAGCTCTACATTGGCGATGCGGAAATACCCGGCGAGGCCGTCGCGCAGGGCGTCGGGCATACGGGCATCGTACAGGAAACGCGTGGGTACACCCAGCTGCCGTTTCACGAGCATGTTCTCCACTTTTTCCAGCAGGTGGCCGGTAAATTCATCCACATCGATCTCCGCGTCCCTGGTCAGCTTGATGCTGTAGCAGCCGGTAATTTCCTGGTGCGGGAAAAGAAAGCCGAGATGCTCCCTGATCACGTCGTCCAGGAAAATGATCTGTTTATCGGGCAGCCGCAGGAAACGGGGAAGGTTGGAAGACGGGATGTTCACGATCCCGTGTTTGCCGCCTTCGAGGCATACTACCAGGTACAGCGCATTGTTCTCCAGGAACATCTCCACGGGTTCATCCAGCTTGATGATCACCGGTTGCAGGAAGCCCAGCACCGTGTTGAAGAAATAATCTTTAACAGGCTTGCGGTGCGCAGCATCTATCTCTTCACCGTAATAAAGATGGACCCCTTCGGCTTTCAGCGCCGGCAACAACTGTCCCGTAAGCGTTTGCCCGAATTCCTGCAATTGTTTTCTGATGGCCTCCTGCACGGTGGGAAGCACGGCAGTGTCTGCCTCTTCAATATCATGCAGCGCCATCAGCGCCGGCATTCTCACCCTGAAGAATTCGTCGAGGTTGGAAGAAAAGATGGACAGGAAACGTACGCGCTCGAAAAGCGGTACCTGCGGGTCTGCCGCCATGCCCAGCACGCGGTGATTGAAGGAAAGCCAGCTCAGGTCCCGGTCGTTCAGTGGTATATCATTCTTTTGCAAAGCCTATCCTTTTACCGGGAAAAATATGGCAGCTATAATAAAGGCCAGTACAGAGGCCACGATGCCGTACATAAAAGTATTGTAAGCCAGGCGCAGCAGCCGGTATTTCCGGCCCAATACCACGCCCAGGTTGTAGATGTCGTGGATCATGTTGCTGTACAGGTATTCGCCGTTCTTCATAATGGTTTCCATGCCTTCCTCGTATTCCTGGTAGGTCATCTGGTGGAAGTTGCCGAAAAAGAGGAGGTTGGCTTTTTTGCTCCGGATGTCCAGGTCGGTGAACCGGCCGCTGGTAACGTTCGGGCGTGTGGCCAGCACGGAAAACACGATGGTGGTAACGCTGGTGGCCAGGAATATGATGGCGGGGAGAATGAAGTTGGGATAATCTTCCAGCTTGCGCAGCAGCACGGAGAGCAATACGGAAATAATGATCGCGTTCACGGAGATCATGATATTGGCCTTGCTGTCCGCCATCGAGCTGAGCCGGATGTGATTGGTGGAAGTGGTCCTGAACATGGTTTCCACGCCCCGCTCCGGCTTTTTGTCTTTTTCTTTCTTATCCTTCTCTTCTTTTTTCTCTTCTTTCTTTTCCTCTTCTCCCTCTTTCCCTTTTTTCTCTTCCAAAGCTTCGGCCAGCTTCTGCTCCAGCTTGCTGCGGAGCTTTTCGAGGTTTTCTTCTTTCTGCTGCTTCAGCAGGGTGCGGCAATAAGCGGTATGATAGGTATGCGATTCCAGGAACTGGATGCTGGATTTTGCCCAGTCCGCCCCGGAGATCTTTTGTTCTGTCGCCAGCTCCACTTCGGTGCGCAGCAGCTTGTTGCGTTTGGAAAAATCCTTGCTGCCCAGGTGGAACAGGTCTGCATCACAAACGATCTGTTCCAGCAGGTTGCGGGGGTGCTGCGGGATGCGGGTGGCCATGATGCAGTCTTCCACGGCCTGGCCTACACTTTCCGGCAGCTGTTGCTGGGCCACGAAAGATTTTGCGGAGGCGGCGCCGGCGGCTTCGTGTTGGGTACGGTCGCCCAGTAAATAGCCCATGTCGTGGAACCAGGCTGCCAGCAGTACCACCAGCTGGTCTGCCTCGGTGAGCCGGTAATATGCCGATATCTGCTCGGCCGCCTGAACCACCTGCAACGTATGTGCGAGATTGTGATATACCAGCGCAGGATCCGCATGTTGCTCATACTGCCGGGTAACATAGGATTGTGCAGCTGAAATCACTGAACTTATTTCCATCTGATCTTGTATTTACTGAGAAAGAATTTCTATTTCCAAATTACGGCATTTTTTGCGTTAATTTTATTGTATAAAGACTGGCGTATGAAGATGTTATTGCAAGCCCTGATTGTCACGACCCTCATTTCCTGCGATGCGCTGGGGTTAAAGCGGAAAAAAACGCAGACCTCCCCGGAAGGCTACAACCTTGCGCAGTACGAGCGTTTCAAGGTCCGGGAATCGTTGCAGGAGATATCCAGCCTCGTGTTCTACCGCGATGAAGATCACTTCATGGCCAATAACGACGAGCAGGGAAAAGTGTTCCAGGTAGGCCTCCGTACCAAAACCGCCTACCCTTCCTGGAAATTCGGCAAAGGAGGGGATTATGAAGAGCTGGTGTATACCGGCAAAGACTGGCTGGTGCTCAAAAGTAACGGCACCATCCTGCGTATCGACTACCTTTTTACAGACACAACCGAATCCACGCAGTATGAATTCCCGCTGCCCGGCAAGCGGGATATGGAAGCCGCGTATTATGATATCCAGCGCAACCAGATGATGGTGATCTGCAAAGCCTGCGACGAAGACAAAGGGCAGGGCCTCACCAGCGTGTACGCGTTCCGCCTCGATTCCATGGCTTACCAGCCTGATACCGCTTTCAGGATCAGGAACAAAGATATCCCCGGCCTCGGAGAATCGCCTTCCAAACACTTCCGCCCCTCCGGCGCCGCTGTACATCCTATTGAAAAACGTGTATATATAGTGGCTTCCGTCAACGAGCTGCTGGTGATTACCGACCTTCAGGGCAACGTACTGGAATCGCACCGCCTGCCGAGAAAGCACTTTTCACAGCCGGAAGGCATTAGCTTCGCCCCCAACGGCGATATGTATATCTCGAACGAAGGCGATGATGAATACACGGCAGACATTCTAAAATTTAAATACCACCCGAAAAATTGAAATACCTAGCTATCCTCCTCTTCAGCTGTTTTACTACCGGCGCACTTGCGCAGGAAGACAGCGTGCAGCAACGCATCATCCTCATCGGCGACGCCGGCGAGATGCATAACGGCAAGAACGCCGTGGTAGACGCTGTGCGCCGCAACATGAACCACAACCAGGGAAAAAACACCGTCCTATACCTGGGCGATAAACTATATCAGATCGGGTTACCGGACGCCCAGGCAAAGAACTACGGCGAAGCCAGCTC
>CBFHAF010000410.1:0-4972 GCA_965653435.1 uncultured Chitinophaga sp. | reverse complement strand
GGCAAAGAAAACGATTTTTACCTGCGGCTCATGCAACGGGAATACACATCCAGCCGCATGCGCAACCTGGACGTGAAAGAGACCGGGGGCAGCTGGATAAACGCCATGCGCCTGTACAAAGCCACCGGCGACAAACAATACCTTGCGGCCGCTATACAAAAAGCGGAGCAATACCTGGCACAAAGAGTGCGGCAGCCACAGGTTGATTTCACCGATCCTTTCTCCGGCGGTTTCTTCTTCTGGCCGGCCTTTACAGACCGCTGGACGGAACTTTCCGAGCTCTACGAGATCACGGGCGACACCGCTTATCTCCATGCCGCGGTGCAGGGCGCCAGGAATTACACCATGTTCACCTGGATGAGCCCGGCTGTGCCGGACAGCATGGTGACCGTGAATAAAGACGGCAAGGCGCCCATGTACTGGTACCTGCGTTCCAAAGGCCACGCGCAGATGTATTATCCTGAAGAAAAAGCGCCCGCCTGGCGGCTTTCGGAAACAGGCCTTACACCGGAATCGTCCGGCACGGCTACCGGTCACCGCGCCATCTTCATGGCCAACTATGCGCCATGGATGCTGCGCATCGGTTATTATGCGAAAGACACATTCCTGATCAATGTCGCGAAAGCTGCCGTAATAGGCCGTTACCGGAGCTTTCCCGGCTATCATATCAATACGGAAAGAACCACCGCTTACGAAAAGGAGGATTTCCCCCTGCACGAGCACAAAGCCCAGAGCGTAAACTCCTTCCATTACAACCACATCCTCCCGATGGCCAGCATGCTCATCGATTACCTGGTGACCGATGCTTTCGTGCGCAGCAACGGCAGGATCAGCTTCCCGGCGGAGTTTATTGAAGGGTATGCTTACATGCAGAATAAAATGTACGGCAGCCATGCCGGCAGCTTTTATACCGAAAAGGATGCGCAGCTCTGGATGCCTTCAAAACTGCTGCGGGCCGATAATGTAGAGCTGAACTATATCGCGGCGCGCAAAGGTAACAGGCTTTTCCTCGCCTTTACCAATCAAAGCGCGCGGCCCGTCACCGGCAGGATCACCCTCAATCCTTCATTGATAAAGCTCTCCGGGCAAAGCAAGTTCCGTTCATTTACGGGAAATGTTTCAGCGGCATTGCAGGACAGCTCTTTCAGCATCACCGTACCGGCCAATGGCATCGCGGCAATTGCGGTGGATGATGCGATACCCGCGGTGCAGTTCCAGGAAAAGATACTTGCCGCTACCGGCGACCGCGGGAATGACTACGCTGAAATAAAAACAGGCAACGCCAAAGCCATGCTGCTCAGGCTCGGCTCGTACGGCAGGCGGCTGTTCGTATTCCTGGAAGATGACGACAGCAAATGGAAGCGCGTACGCCTTCATTACACAGATGCGGCGGGAAAAACACAGCAGATGGAAGACAGTGCTTATCCTTTTGAGCTGACCGTTCCGCTGGAAAAGGCATATGCCGTGGAATGCCGGCTCACGCTTGAAAAGGCGGACGGCAGCACGGTAGAAAGTGAAAAAATAATTATAGGCAAATAAAAAACTGGATGATGATTAAGTCGGAAGCTACCGGGGTTCGGACATTCCCGGAAAAGAACATTGTTGTTGACCTCGTGATCACCGGGGGCGGCCTCTCAGGTGTATGCGCCGCCATTACCGCCGCCCGCCAGGGTTTGAAGGTGGTATTGGTGCAGGACAGGCCGGTGCTTGGCGGAAATGCCAGCAGCGAAGTAAGGCTCTGGATCCTCGGCGCCACCTCGCACATGGGGAACAATAACCGCTGGGCGCGCGAAGGCGGCCTGGTAGACGAAATACTCGTGGAAAACACCTACCGCAACCCGGAAGGCAACGGTGTGATCTTCGACATGATACTGCTGGATAAAGTAAAGCAGGAACCCAATATCACGCTCCTGCTGAACACCGCCGTGTACCAGGCGGATATGCAGGACGCCTCCCTGATCCGCTCGCTGAGGGCTTACTGCAGCCAGAACCAGACCGAATACGTATTAAAAGCCCCGCTGTTCCTCGACGCTTCCGGCGACGGTGTGGTGGGATTCCTTTCCGGCGCGGCATTCAGGATGGGTGCGGAAAAGAAAGAAGAATTCGGCGAGCTGTTCGCCCCCACCGAAGAATACGGCGAACTGCTCGGCCACAGCCTATATTTTTACAGCAAAGACACCGGCCGCCCCGTAAAGTTCATCCCTCCCGCTTTTGCGCTGGACGATATCACGAAAGTGCCCCGCTTCAGCAGCTTCAACGCGAAAGACCACGGCTGCAAGCTGTGGTGGATAGAATACGGCGGCCGCCTGGATACCGTGCACGATACCGAAACCATCAAATGGGAACTGTGGAAAGTGGTATACGGCGTTTGGCATTATATCAAAAATTCAGGCAAATTCCCCGAAGCGGAAACCCTCACACTGGAATGGGTGGGCATGATACCCGGCAAGCGCGAAAGCCGCCGCTTTGAAGGGGATTACATCATGCGCCAGCAGGACATTGTTGAGCAACGCAGCTTCCCCGATGCCGTTGCGTTCGGCGGCTGGTCCATAGACCTGCACCCGGCAGACGGCGTGTTCAGCGAAAAGCCCGGCTGCAACCAATGGCACAGCAAAGGCATTTACCAGGTACCCTACCGCAGCCTTTACAGCCGCAATATCAGCAACCTGTTCCTGGGCGGCAGAACCATCAGCGTATCGCACGTGGCATACGGCTCCACCCGCGTGATGGCCACCTCCGCGCATGTTACGCAGGCCGCTGCCATGGCCGCCGCCATCTGCAAGGAAAAAGGACTGCTTCCCGCGGCTGCCGGCGAACATATTCACGAGCTGCAGCAGCGCCTGCTGCGAACAGGGCAATATATCCCGGGCCTAACGTTCAGCTCACCCGGAGATCTTGCCGCCACTGCGGCCATCTCCGCCAGCAGCGAGCTGGTATTGAAAGAATTCCCCGGCACCCCCCTGCTGAAACCGCTGGAGATCTCCTCCGCGCAAATGATCCCTCTGCAGAAAGGAAAAATACCTTCGCTCGTTTTTCATGCGGAGGCAGAAGCCGCCACCACCCTGGAAGCGGAACTGCGCATCAGCAGCAGGAGCGGCAATTTCACGCCTGATGAAACACTGGCCCGCCAAAGCATCGCCATTCACCCAGGCCGCAATTGCATGAAGCTGGAATTCGACGCGGAAATGAAAGAGAACGGCTATGCATTCGTCATCTTCCATAAAAACCCGCAGGTACAGCTCCACCATACGCAAAAAAGGGTAACGGGCATCCTGTCAGTATTCAATACGGTGAACAAAGCAGTGTCCAACTTCGGCAAACAAACGCCGCCGGAAGACATCGGCATGGAAGCATTTGAGTTCTGGTGCCCGCAGCGCCGTCCTGAAGGGCATAACCTCGATTTCAGGACGCCGGATGGCCTGGATGTGTTCAGGGCGGAAAATGTCCGCAATGGCCTGGAACGGCCCACCACGCAGCCGAACGCCTGGGTGGCAGACTGGCAGGACGCGCGCCCGGCCCTGACGCTGGAATGGGAGCAGCCGAAAGAGATCAGCACCATAGAGCTTTTCTTCGATACGGACTACGATCACCCGATGGAATCGGTGCTGATGACGCACCCTGAAACGGCCATGCCCTTCTGTGTACGCGAATACCGCATAAAAGACGAAGCAGGCAATGTGCTGGCGGAGAAAAAAGACAATTACCAATCCTTCAACACGATACAACTATCCACGCCCCTGCGCACCAAAAAACTGGTGATAGAAGTGGAACACCCCTCCACGGACGTGCCGGCGGCGGTTTGCGCAGTGCGGTGTTATGGAAGGAATTAAGAACGATTTGTCTGGCAGCAGCCGGGGTTGATACAGTGTGGCAAAAAAATGTCAACCCTGGTGCCAGATAAAACCAGCTTCAAACCACGCAGAGCGGATTTCCGCGATGATCTCAGGAATAGGCTCGGCTGAAATATGAGAGGGGCCGGGAGAATTGGCGGAACTATCTGATTATATAAGAGGGCGTGAGTGTTACATCTTCTAACTTTCCACCAGCCTGTAAAAGTTGGTTGATCACATTCAGTTCGGCGCTTCTTCCACCTATTTTAATGATGGTTTCGGGTACCGGGCCATTTCTGAAATATTCTCCGGCAACCTCGTGGACGATACCAAAGGCAATATCATCAGCGTATTCCCTTCTGATCTCCCCGCTGCCATTTACTTCGTAGTAGAAATCATGCCAGCGTACACCGGGTAACCAGAAACGGACAAAAACAATGGGAAGGAATATCAATATCTCCCTCGCCTCTGTTTCATTCATTCCCCTGTCTTTTAGCCGATGGATAACAACCGCGTCATCAACATCAGCGTTCATTTCAGAAAACAGGCGGATGGCCTCCCTCACGTGATCATGAAACGAAGCGGATAAGTCTTGCCGGCGGACACTGCGATTGAATAGCCTGCGGGCCCAATGATTATGCATGTGCTGAGCTTATAAAAATCACTGCGGTATCGCAATTTTCACATCGTCAAAAGACAATATTCTGAATATCTTCTTCACCTTTTCATCCAGCCTGGGCTTTTCATCCAAAAAGCGGGCGGCCTCGCGCTCGAAGTTCCAGGTGCCTACGTAGGTGACAGCACCTGGCTGAAGGGTGAATTCAAAACGCCCCAGGTTCTCTTCGTTCACTGTGCCTTCCGTTTTCATTTTTTCCAGCTGCCATGCTTTGATATTCTTAAATACCGGCTCCGTATGATAGGTGACGCCATACCACTGGCTTTTGCCCCAGTAATAATTCTCGATGGCATACCTGCCCGGGGGAAGGTGAACGCAGAAAAAATCTTCCTTCTTAGATTTGAAGGTCGATTTTACACGGAAGGAATAGACGGCGCCGGTTTCCATGTGCCTGACCGTCATATCCTGTGCAGCACCGCCGCTGCTGAATGCAAGCCGCTGCACGAAGTTGCCGTACATGATGGCC
>CBFHAF010000409.1:0-4983 GCA_965653435.1 uncultured Chitinophaga sp. | reverse complement strand
GTGTTTTTCGTTGGGCGGGAAACGGATACCTCAAATTTGATAAAAAAGCTGAGCCCGCAGCCCCGGAACAACGCTGCCCAGTTCTTTTTTATCAAATTTGAGGTATCCGTTGGAGCTTTTTGTTTATTATTGTGCGGGGTTTGTGTCCCGAAACATCAACAATTTATAATGCATTTTACAATGCCCGTGGCATATACCATACAACCCACATACGCGATAGACGACGCCTCCCTGCTGGAGACGGACCTCACCAATTGCACCCTGCTGGTGCTGATCGGCGCCGGCACGTTCAGTTATGCCGTGATGTTGCCGATGAGCAGGAAGTTCCTGGCGCTGAAGAGCTACAGCTATCAGCCGAAGACCGTAGCGCTGGCGGACCTGGAGATGATCGAGCACATATTTGATGCGGACAAGCTTTTGTTCACCGCATTCAAACAGGTGCTGCTGGCCTTCGATTCGCCGGATAACACGCTCGTGCCCGAAGCGCATTACCAGCCTCAGCTCAAAAAGGATTACCTGCGCACCGTGTTACCGGAAAAGCTGCACGAAGCAGTGCTCACCGATACGCTTGCGGACCTGGGGATGGTGAATGTATTTGCGGTGGACAAGGATATGCTGGGTTTTTTAAGGAAAGAGTTCTCTACAGACCAGGTGATCCACGCCCATTCCGCCTTGCTGAAAGCTTACCAGGCAGACCCGGACACGCGGCACCCTGAAGGAGTGGCCTATATCGAGGTGGCGGCGCAGCAATTCACGCTGACCATCTACGCTTCCGGCAAGCTGCAGATGCAGCAGCAATATACGTACCGCAGCGGGCTGGACATTGTATATTACATCGTTAACTCCCTGCGCCAGCTGGGCTTTGCGGAGCAGCAGGCCAGGATAAAGCTGGGCGGCGCCCTCACGCAGGATTCGCAGGTGTACCAGGAACTGAACCGCTTCCTGCCGCGGCTGGAGTGGGTGCACAAGCCGGACGGGTACCTCTATATCCCGAAAATGAACGAGCTGCCGGCGCATCATTTCCACAATCTTTTTGCACTGGCATTATGCGTATAATAGGAGGAACATTGGGTGGTCACAGGATCAATCCCCCTGCTAATATGCCGCATACACGGCCTACTACCGATATTGCCAAAGGCGGCCTTTTTAATATCATCGAAAATAACCTGGACATTTCCACGCTCAAAACGCTGGACATCTTCGGCGGCACGGGCGCGATCAGTTACGAGCTGGCGTCGCGCGGGGCTACAGACCAGACGATCGTTGAGAAGGATAACGCCATGGCGGACTTCATCGCCAAAACCGCCGCTACGCTGGGAGTGAACCTCAAGCTGGTGCGGATGGACGTATTCAGGTTCCTGGAACAGTGCAACGAGCAGTTCGATTTTATTTTCGCAGGGCCGCCCTATGCGCTCGGCACGATAGACGAGCTGCCGAAGATCATTTTCAGGAAGCAGCTGCTGAGGCCTGAAGGCTGGTTTGTGCTGGAACATACCCCGCGGAACGATTACAAACAATTCAGCTACTACCGCACGCAGCGGAACTACGGAACGACTATTTTCTCTATATTCATCAACCGGGAGGAATTAAGGAAACCAGCTCCCGGAGAACCATAACAATACCGTATGCGAAGAATCTGCTTATTCCCCGGTACTTTCGATCCCGTAACGCTGGGCCATACCGATATTATAGACCGGGCGCTGCCGCTGGTGGACGAACTGGTGATCGGCATCGGGGTGAATTCGGGCAAAGAACCGATGTTCAGCGTGGAACAGCGCGTGGAGTGGATCCAGGAAATATACCGCAACGAACCGCGCATCAGGGTAACTTCCTATGAAGGGCTGACCGTGAACTTCTGCAAACAGATAGGAGCGCAGTTCATCCTCAGGGGCATCCGTTACGTGAGTGATTTTGAGTATGAAAAAGCGATCGCGGACATCAACCGGAAAATGGACCATGAAGTGGAGACCGTTTTCCTGACCTGTTCCCCCGAATATTCCACCATCGCCAGCACCCTGGTGAGAGATGTGATCCGCCATGGAGGGGATGCGGCGCAGTTCCTGCCGGAACCGGTGGCCAGAACGGTGGCTTCAAGGAAAAAATCGTAAAAAGCTATATAATATGAAACCAATCTGGTTTTCGCTGGATATTTCGCTGGATCAGCTGAATGAAAATGCGGCCAATACGATGGGGCCTTACCTGGGTATGGAATTCACGGAAATAGGCCCCGATTACCTGCGGGCCATGATGCCGGTGGACCACCGCACCATTCAGCCCTACGGCCTGCTGCATGGCGGGGCTTCCGCCGCTTTGGCCGAAACCGTTGGCAGCGTGGCTTCCGCCCTGGTAATAGACCAGCAGAAGCTGATATGCGTGGGCCTGGAGATCAACGCTAACCACCTGCGCGGCGTAAGGGAAGGGTATGTGCACGCCATTGCCAAACCTTTACACCTGGGCAGCACCACCCATGTGTGGGATATCCGGATTACGGACGACCACCACAAGCTGGTATGCGTAAGCCGCCTCACCGTGGCCATCCTGCCCAAGCGGGAGCAGGCCTAGTTCGTCATTATTTATTTTTTTCCGCCACCAGGTAATGCATCCGGGCTATCACCTCATGGTCCCTCACGGTGAAGCCCGCGGCGGTAAGCATCATTTTTACCTGTTCAACTCCCAGCCGCAGCTTCTGGTAGCTGCTTACTTTCTGTATCCACTGCCCGTTCACTTTTTCCATCAATACGTCGAACACCCTTACGAATCCCGGGAAATATTCCAGGAAACAGGAATGGATCCGTTCGTCTTCCGCCCTTACGGGAATGAAACGTTCTTCCCCGTGCAGCTCCTGCGTGAGATCTCGGAAAGACAGCACCAGCTTTCCGCCGCCGGGAAGCATGCGCTGCCATTGGTCCAGCAGGGCGGTTACCTGCTGCACGCTTTCCAGGTGGGTGAGCGTGTCGCCCATGCAGGTGATCAGCTCCGCATCCATGGCGTATTGCGCGCTGTTGGTGAGGTTGGCGAGAATAGTGCGCACGGGCATGCCCTTGGCGCGGGCGTTCAGCTCTGAAAGAAGGTGCTGGTTGAAGTCCACCGCGAAAACCGTAAAGCCGAGGTTCGCCAGCGATATGGTTTGCAGCCCATGCCCCGCACCAAGGTCGATCGCCACGCGGTTGCCGGAAGGGGTAATGTGTTTTCGGGTGAAATAGGCTTCCTGTTCCTGCTGCTTCGTCTCGAAATTCCCGGTCATCCAGGCATAGAAGGCGGCCAGGTGGTTGTCGTAATGGTCTTTTGCATTCATAGGTTATAGTTTGTATCCGGCTTTCGCCACCACATCAACGATGTTCTGGTAAGAGTATTGCATGTACTTGCCGAGGTTGTCGGGGCGTATCCACTGGATGTCCATAATATCCTCCTCGATCTGGGGAACGGTCAGTTCCGTACCCGTGAAGTACATCCTGTACCAGTAGCTGTGTTTCAGTATCTTCTTTTCTTTCAGGGAATAATAATGCCAGGTTTCGGTGATAAGGTGCCCCAGCTTTATGTTCTGCAGGCCGGTTTCTTCCTGTACCTCGCGGAGGGCGCATGCTTCCAGGCTTTCACCCTCGTCCTGCTTGCCCTTGGGCATGTCCCACTTGCCGCGGCGGAACATAAGCAGCACCTCACCGGCCGGGTTGGTGATGAGCCCGCCGGCAGCCACGAATTCCGTAAAGTGGCTTTTCACCTGTTCCATGACGGTTTGGGGGTTAGGGCTGCGCAATACGGCCGTGGGCAGTTCTCCTTTTTCCAGCAGGCGGATGGTTTGGGCCACTTCCTGGTCCGTGGGGGAAAAAAGGGTGGCGGCCGTAGCGGACGAAGGAGCGAGGTGTTGCTGTAAACCGGCTATTACGAGCGGTTTTTCATTTATATATATATTAACGGGTGTTTCCATGCTGCAAAAATAATCCTTTGCATTATTCATCGTACTTTTGCCCCCGTTATGAATAATGTCAGTGAAAAACAGGTAGCTGAAAAGCTGCTCCAGATCCAGGCCGTGAAATTAAGCCCGGCCCAGCCCTTCACCTGGGCTTCAGGTTGGAAATCCCCGATCTACTGCGATAACCGCAAAGTATTGTCTTTCCCGTACGTGCGCGATTACATCAAATCGGAGCTGTGCAACATGGTGTTCGAATCCTTCCCGGATGCGGCTGTGATTGCGGGCGTGGCCACGGCGGGCATTCCCCATGGCGCCATGGTGGCGGACCAGCTGAAGCTGCCCTTTATTTATGTGCGTTCCAAGCCGAAAGAGCATGGCATGGGCAACCGGATCGAAGGCGTATTGCAGCCCGGCCAGCCGGTGGTAGTGATAGAAGACCTGATCTCCACGGGCAAAAGCAGCCTGGAAGCCGTTCAGGCTATCCGGGAGGCCGGCGGGGAAGTGATCGGCATGGTGTCTATCTTCAATTACGGCTTCGATGTAGCCGTAAAAGCGTTCGAAGCAGCAGGCGTGCCCTTCAAATCCCTGAGCAATTACAGCGCCCTGATAGAGCTGGCGGTGGAAAAAGGCCAGGTATCCGCGGCAGAACAGGATACCCTGAACGCCTGGCGTTCCGCCCCGGATGTATGGGGGAAATAAACGGGATATATTTACGTTTATTTGTATATTGTAGACATAAAAATCATGCTATGCGTATCATTCAATTAATGCTGGTGTTCATGTTGTGCGGAGCAGGCGCTGCCATGGCCCAGGCGAACAAACAGACCCTTGCCACGGCCAAGATCAAGGTGCCTACGGTACAGTGCAATATGTGCAAAGACAGGATCCAGCGTTATTTCCTGAAGGAAGAAGGTGTAAAGAGTATGGTGGTGGACGTTAAGAAGAAAGAAGCTACCGTGAAATACTACACGGACCGTACGAATATCGAGAACATCAAGACCTCCATTGCCAATGCCGGGTATGATGCGGACGATGTGACGGCGAATGAGGATTCTTACAAAGAATTGCCGAAG
>CBFHAF010000408.1:0-4996 GCA_965653435.1 uncultured Chitinophaga sp. | reverse complement strand
GCCTGATGGTCCGTTTATAGTCCGTTAAACTCTCCACATGACATGTTTTGTTACCTGCTTCCCCATGCTTTGCTGCTTCCTGCACATTGGCAGCATAACTTCGACAGCGCAGGATAAAAGCAATAATGATCGTTATAATGATCATTACACGGGCTGCTGGGAAACAGGCAATGGGGCGGACGGCTACCTGGTTACTAACGCGGACCGTACATTCCGGTGGATAAAGCCTGTAGCCAATACCGCCGCACCTGATACTTTACAGGGCAGGTGGCGTATAACATCGGATTACGCCATCCCGTTTAAAGGTGACATAATAGTCCTGAAGTTTTCAGGCGGGAAAAAGAAGAAATACCCGATCGGCGGAATTCAACACCCGGCAGTGATCTATCTGCCAGGCGATGATTTCCACAAAATTCCGTGTAAATAGGCGGCGTTACTTCATCGCCACCACAATAACGCTCACCAGTAAAATTCCCGCCAGGTGATAAGCCCCGCTGATGATCCCGTAAAGAATGGGGCGGGGAATATTGGGGTTGATCGCGATATTCACCGTGTTGGCCACCAGGAAACCAATACCCACCAGCAACGAGAACTCAACGGCGCCGCCGAATGACCGGATGTTGAGCGCCTGCATCAGCACGGCCGCCGCCAGGGTGATCACCAGCGAGCAGAGCGCGGGGCCGGCTATGAAAATTGGTTTGTTGGGCAAGGTTTCATTTTCTTTCCCAAGGGAAACCTTGTACGGCTTGTTGAAGAACAAGGTGAACCACAATGCGCCGAGCACGAAATACACGGCAAATGCCAGCAAAACGCTGATCCAGTTTAGGTTTGCTAATTGATTGATCATAGTTGAGATTTATGCGGCAAAGCTAAACCGGGCGGTTGACAGCCCTGTGTCAGGGGTCGGAAAGAAATTAGTGGTACCGGTCAAAAAATTCCTGCAGGGTCATTTTATGAGGCGTGAATTTTTCCGGAAGGATCTGCAGCTGCCTGATCCTGTCCAGCCGGAAATAGCGGAATTCCTTCCGCAGGCGGCACCAGGCCACCAGCAGCCAGCCTTCCCGGGTATGCAGCAGTGCAAACGGCTCTACCAGCCTGGTGCTGGTCTTTTTCGCGTCGTTGGTATATTCGATTTGCGTGAGGCTGAAATTCGTCAGCGCAAACTGGAGGTCGGATAAATTATTGCTGGTCCTTTCGTTGTGAAGGTTCTGATCGTAACGCGTCCTTTCGGCCAGCAGGTTGGCTTTGTCTTTCACCTGATGCCCCAGTACCGCTTTGATCTTATCGATGGCTTCAGTATAATCTTTAACAAAAGAAGCGTCTTTGTTCTTCAATACCAGCTGTTCCGCGAGGATCAGCGCGTTGGCCTGGCTTTCGGTGAACATGACCGGAGGAACCCTGTAACCTTCCATCAAAGTATACCCCCTGCCCTCTTCCGTCAGAACGGGCACGCCTGCCTGCTCCAATGCCTTGATGTCCCGGTATATGGTCCTGACGCTTACTGAAAACCGGCTGGCCAGCTCGGTAGCCGTCAGCAGCCTTTTCGTTTGCAGCCGGGTCAGGATGGCGGTAAGCCGGGAAAGCCGTTTGGTATCGCTGTCGCTCATTTATTGCTGGTTTATCACGGGCGTAATAATACTAAATAATGTGAATTCACAGGAAAACGAAAGGCCTCCGGATACGAAATCCGGAGGCTGATCCTGTTCTATGTTTGTATAACTAAATCTTGGTGATAAGCTTCAGCGTTTTAAGGTCGAACAGCAGGATCTCGCTTTTGTCCGTCTTGTCGTATTTGCCGTTATTGTTGCTGTCGTATTGACCGGTGATCACGAGCCCTCCCGTCCGGTGGTTCACGGCCCAGGTCCGGGTGTAGAAGTTATCCGGCGTCAGCTGCACTTTTTCCTCCCCGTCTGTAGAAAGCCCGAAGAGCTGGTAAGGATCGCTCCAATCGATGCGTTTGCTGTTATCCAGGTTCACCGTGCGGGCCTCTACGACCACCCTGTTGATCTGCAGGCTGTCTATCCGGATCTGCCTAAGCTCCGAAATGTGCCCGTCCCTGGGAAAATCGACCTGTTTGCTCCGGCCCGTCCTGGTGTTGATGAATAAGAGCTGCGTGCTGTTAACAGCCGACATTTTCCCGAGGTTTTCGATCGTGGCGATGGTATAATCCGTGCCTGAAAGTTCTGTCAGCTTGTCGAAGTGAACGTAATTGTATTTATCCTGCCCGTATGCCGAAATCGCCCGCAGGAAAAAAAATAAGATAAGAGCATGTTTCATCGTATATGGATTTGATTTATTTTCATCAGAAACAGGGTACTTAGCTAAGACGCTTCAGCCGGGAGAAAGTTTCAGACCCCGGGCATTGCTTTTTGAAACATGAGAAGTTCGGGGTTATTATCATTACGTCAAATAATTTATATTTGGTTCCGGCCCCTGTGGCTGCCTGCAAACAAAGGCTAACAGAATTTGACCGCATACCGGATAAAACCATCACAGATTCTCATGCTTCCCTTCAAAACCTGCCTGCACATCACGCTCTTCCTTCTTTGCACCGCGTCCTGCGCCTTCTCTCAATCCCTTACCAAAGCGCAGATGCGGGAAGACCTGGACACGCTTATCCATACCATCACCCGCGTTTCCCCGCATATCGCCGTCAAAAAGGACCTTTGGAAATACGATGCCATCCGGGAAATGAAGGCGTTACGCAAACAGGTGGACACCATTTCGTCCGACCTGTCCTGGTACCTGCTGCTGGAGCAGGCGTTTAACCTTCCGCAGGACATGCATACCAGCATGGATTACCCGCTGCCGGCCTGGCTGAAAGAACAGCAGGATGCTTACCTGCGTATCCGTTCATTCTTTAAAATGGCCATCCCCAATACGTATGTGAATGGGAAATACATCGTCCGCGAAGCATTTTATTATGGTCAGGATACCATCGGAATAGGGTCGGAGATCACGGAGGTAGAAGGCATGCCGGTGGATACTTATGTGCAGCGGCACCTCCGTGGCAGGGGTTATGCATATGATGTAAGCCGGCACAAATTCTTCGGCGCAGGGTTCTTCAAAAACATGGAAACCATCTTCCGCGACAGCCTTTCATTCAGCTTCCGCCTCCCTTCGGGCGGCATCAGAAAGCTGACCATGCCCACCCGGGAGTTTACCCGTTACCTGCCCACGGCATACAAACGGCGAAACCCGACCCGCATCGAGCTGTGGGAGCCGGAGAACATCCTCTATATCCGTCTCACCGAAATGAATGCGGATTCCATTCCGTTCATACAAAGGGAACTGGCGAAGTACAGGAGCCGTGCGCAAAGCCTCAGCCGAATCATTATCGATTTCAGGAACAATGGCGGCGGCGACGATACCACCTGGCAGTCGCTGTACGCGGCCATCCTGCCCGGGCCGGTGTCTTATCCGCTGAAGATCAGCGCCAATAAAGGATTTGGGAAAGAAAAAGAAACCGCTCCCCTGCTCGCAAAATACGGGCTGTATTCGCTCGTCGATAAAACGGTCACGCTGGAACCGTCCGGTTCGTCCCTGCGTTTTACCGGTAAGATCTTTGTTTTGTTTGAAGATCATTATTCCAGCACGGGCAGCGCCATGATCGTTCCGAATGCGCAGCACAACGACAACTTCATTTCCATAGGCCGCAAAACCGGGTATTTCCTCGGGGTGGGCTTTGCCCCGCTGGTCTTCACCCTGCCGCATTCCAAACTATCATACCGCATTGCGCCTTCACTGGAAACCACCGGCGCAGCCCGCCCGGCGGACCTGATGCACGACGAGGCCGAAATTGAAGTACCATACGATATCCGCGATTTCACCGCCACCAGCACCTATATCGGCAACCTCGGCGATAAAACATACCTGCTGCAATACGATCCGTTCATCCGCGCCGTGATGAAGCATTAAAACAGGAAGCCCGTTCCGTAAAATTTTGAATGTTCAAAACCAGCACCTGCCGCTGGTTTTGTTATTTCCCCGGTACCAGCACCACGCGGTTCAGCGTGTAGCTGTATTCGCCGTTCCCTACCCTGAACGCCTTTTTTTCATCCAGTGCAAAAAGCACATTGTCATCCCCCTTCAGCAAATACAGCTGCATCCCCGGATCGTCAAAATTCAGCGTGTAGGCTTCTGCGTTAGGGTCCGATGGGAGGCCTTTTGAAACAGACCATCTGCCTTTCAGCTCCTTCAGCCGGTAAGAGTGGCCGTCCTGCCATTTTATTTCCCCGCCTCCCACGATGCGCAGCATAAACGTAGCCGGCTCCAAGGTAGCTGAGTCGCGGAAGAGCGTGAGGCGGCACTTCAGTTTTTCGCAATCGCCCGGTATGGATAATTTCAGCTGTCTGGCAACGCCCGTACAGGGAACCCGGCCTTCAAAAGCGCCGAAAAAAGACGCCCCTCCGGGAATGGGCTGGAAGCTGACCGCTTCCGAAGGTTTATTGTCCGCCACGGCCGTTTGTGCTTTGGAGAAGCTGGCAAACAGTATGCTAGCGGCGATGTTCAGCAATGTTTTCATAATTTTCAAGGTTTACCGGTGATTCTGCTAAGGGTATAACTCCAGCCACCGTTGCCCGTCATCAGGCGCAGCCCGTTATCCAAGAGGTGAAGCAGCTGATCGTTGAGCCTGAGCAGGGAAATGGTTTTGCCGCTTTGTGCATCATGCAGCTGGTAAACAGTCGCCCGCGGGTTGGATGCCATGCCTTCCCGGATGCTCCATTTGCCTTCCAGCGTAAGGGCTTTTCCGCCATCCGCAAATCCTTTGGTACCCTGTGCGGGCATCCCGTACCTACAGCTCAGCCGGAAAGTCCGCTCATAAAGCATCAGTTCCCATTTCATCAGCTCGCAGCCATCCTCCGCATCCATGCCCGGCAAAGGCCGCGTACCCTGGCTGCAGGGCGTGCTGGCAGTGACAATGGCCGGCGGGGCAGTGTTGTGTGAACAGGCGTTGGTAACTGCAAACAGCACCGAGCCTGCCGTAAAAAAGAGC
>CBFHAF010000407.1:0-5002 GCA_965653435.1 uncultured Chitinophaga sp. | reverse complement strand
AACCTGCGGCCGTTCAACAAAAAAGCATGGCTTGCCGGCACGAAATACCCCGGATTTTCAGGCCTGGATCAATCTTTTTCCCGATCCGAGCATAACAACCGTTGCCATCTGCCTAATTTTGCCGCCTAATCACAGTAATCAGCTCATGACCACTTACTTGCGCCGCAAGGCAGGTTTCCCGCTTCCCGCGGCAAAATTCTTCATCATACTCGTCGCCATTGCTTTTATTGCCGGCGGCGCGACCGCTCAAGCCGTGATAAAAGGCTCGGTGAAGGCGCATAAAGAACTGCTCCGGTTTGCTACCGTGCGCATCAAAGGAACTGATGATGTTGTTTATTCCGGTAAAGACGGTAAATATATTCTGGAAACCTCCCGGCAGGGCGAAGTGACGCTCGCTGTATCGATGCTGGGCTACCAGGAACAGTCGCGCACGCTCAGCCTTCAGCCCGGCGCTGAACTGACGGTGGACTGGCTGCTGGAACCCGTTTCTGTAGCGCTTGGAGAAGTTATTGTTTCCGCTAGCCGCAGGCCTGAAGTGCTGGACAATGTGCCTTCTTCCGTTACGGTGCTCAGCAAAAAAATGATCGGGAACAACCTGGCCATTACGTCTGACGTAACGGAGATACTTGCTTATGAGGTGCCGGGCCTGGCGCCTTCCGCGCAAACCAACAGCAACGTGGGCCAGAGCCTGCGCGGCCGCTCCGTGCTGGTGATGATAGACGGCATCCCGCAATCTACCCCGCTGCGTAACGGCGAGGTGGACATCCGGTCTATAGACCCCGCGGTGTTAGAAAGGGTAGACGTGCTGAAAGGCGCCACCGCCATCTACGGCAACGGCGCCACCGGTGGCCTGATCAATTATATCACGCTCGCTCCGAAGCAGGATGGCATACTCTCCGGCAAAACTTCCGTGAACCTCACCGGTTCTCTTACCAGCCCGAAAAACAGCCTGGGCGGAAGGATCAGCCAGGTGCTTGCAGGCAGGTACAAAAAATTCGATTATACTGTCGGCGGTGTTTACGAACAAACCGGCGAATTCAAAGATGCGAACGGCAAGATACTGGGTAACAACTACAGCCTCGGCGAAACAGAAAGCTACAACGCTTTCGTGAAGCTGAGCCTTGAACCCACTTCGCGCCAGCGCATACAGCTGATGTATAACTTTTACAGGAGCGTGCAGAATTCCAACTACACGCTGGTGAACGGCAACTACGCCACCGGCCAGCCCGCTACCGGCGTGCCGGGCAAGCAGCCGGGCGAACCCACCGGCTCGAAGGGCAATCATAACCTGCAGCTGTCTTACCGGGCAGACAGCCTGATCGGCGGCACCTCCCTGAATGCGGACGCCTATTACGAATCCCGCGACGATATCTTTTACGTTTCCTTCGGCCGTTTTGAAGGTGGCGACGGGCAATCGCATACGCTGGCTGAAAAGCAGGGCCTGCGGTTTATGTTCACCTCGCCGCTGCTGAAGCTCGGCACGCTTTCCTATGGTGCGGACTTCATTCACGACGTGACCTCCCAGCCGCTGATAGACGGCCGCATCTGGGTGCCGGAAATGAAGATGTTCAACATCGCGCCCTTTGCGGAAACACAGTGGACGCTGCTGCAGCACCTGATCGTGAAAGGCGGCGTAAGGATAGAAAAAGTGCGCATCGGCGTGGACGACTATACCACGCTGCGCATTACCAATGCCAGCGGCGCAACTGTAACGCCGAGCTTCAACGTAACCGGCGGAAACCTGGATTACACCGCCACGCTGTTCAATGCCGGGCTGCGCTACAACCGCTTCCCGCTGTTCACGCCCTATGCCAGTTTCTCGCAGGGTTTTTCCGTGGCGGATATCGGCCTTGCCCTGAGAGACGCCAAAGTGGACAATATCAGCAAGATCAACACAGAAGCCGTGCTGGTGAACAATTACGAGCTTGGTTTCGTGAGCAGGTACAAACGCCTCCGTTTCGAACTGACCGGATTTATCAGCACCTCCAGGCTGGGCGCCGAGATGATTTATGATGTAAATACGGACCTCTTCAATGTAAACCGCACGCCCGAGCGCATTTACGGCTTTGAGGCGGCGCTGCAATACACCCCGCTGCATAACCTGGACCTCAGCGCATCATACAGCTACGTGGAAGGCAAGGCGGATACAGGTCGCACAGGAAATTACGATATGTACCTCAACGGCCGGCGCATTGCGGCCCCGAAGATCGCGGGCACTGTCCAATACCGCCCGTTGAGCACGCTGGAACTGCGTTTGCAGTACATGGGCATTCAGACGAGAGACCGTTTCGGTATGATCGCCGGCAATACCTATAAAGGCAATGAAGGCATTGTAAAAGGATACGACCTGTTCAACCTGAACGCCAGCTACCGTGCCACCCGCAGCACAGTGCTCACGGTGGGGGTAGATAATCTTTTCAACGAGGATTATTTCCCGGCGCGCTCGCAGTGGTTCATGATCCCGGGGTTTTATTCGAAGGGAAGGGGGAGATCGTTTAATATTGGTGTAACGGTGAACTATTAAGTTTCAGCGGGTGCACATAAAAAGCCGTCCCGATTAAGTCAGGACGGCTTTTTTATTTATTTAACCGGATTTATTCCGTTTCAAATCTCAGCCGCAGCTTTTCCTCTTCCAGGTCCAGCAGGTTGAGATACTTGCGCACCATCTCTTCGTTCACGCTTTGCTGTTTGTTGATATGATGCAGCGATTCGCGCTGATGGGTGAGCAGCTGCAGGTATACTTCCCTGTAATTTTCCATTTCATGGCCGGTGCCTTCCGAGGGTTCCAGCTGGTCGTTCTCGAAGCGGCTTTTCAGCGTCTGCAGGGGTTTGCTGTTGCTGAGCGCTTCCGCATGATGCTCATCGAGGTAGCGGAGGCTGATGTCGGACAGCTGCAGCCGCAGGTCCTGCTCCTGTTCTTCCGGGCTTTTATCGTAATCGGGGTCTTCCATTTTCACCCACCTGATGAGCAGGGGAAGGGTAAGGCCCTGAACGACGAGGGTGAGCAGTATAACGGTGAAGGTGATGAACAATATCAGGTTGCGCTGCGGGAAAGGCTGGCCGTTGCCGAGCGTGAGCGGGATCGAAAGCGCCGCGGCCAGTGATACCACGCCGCGCATGCCTGCCCAGCCGATCAGCAGCGGGCCTTTCCAGCCGGGCCGGCTGTCTGCCGTAGTGATGAACCGGCTGATGAAAACGGTAAATACAGAGGCGCCAAAGGTGCTGAGCAGTCTTGTGATGATCAGCACCACCGTGATCAGCACGCCGTACCATATGGCAGTTCCGATGCTGACACCGCCGAGGCCGTTTATGATCACGGGCAGTTCAAGGCCGATGAGCATAAATACGAGGCCGTTCAGCACAAATCCTATGGTGGCCCATACATTGCTCCCCCTAAGCCGGCTTGTGGTGCTCAGGATGAGGTGGCTGCGCGAGGAAAGGTACAGTCCTCCGCTCACCACTGCCAGTACGCCAGAGAAGTGGAACGACTCCGCCGCGATGTACATTACATAGGGCGCGGTGAAAGTGAGCACGACGTCCATATTCGGCGTAGTTGGCAGCCACCGGTGAATGGCGTAATAGACCATGCCGATGAGCACACCTATGGCGATACCCATTAAGATCACCACCACGAAGCTAAGGGCGGCTTCCTGGAATACGAAACGCCCGGTGTCTACGGCTATGAACGCAAAACGGAATACGATCAGGCTGGATGCATCGTTCAGCAGGCTTTCCCCTTCCACGATGGCGGACAGCCGTTTGGGCACTTTCACATATTTCAATACCGATGTGGCGGATACAGCATCCGGCGGGCTTACGATACCGCCCAGCATGAAGCCCAGCGCCAGCGTAAAACCGGGTATCAGTGAGCTGGATACGAGCGCCACAACGAAAGATGTAACGATCACGATCAGGAAAGCGAAGCTGGTGACCACTCTCCGCCACCGCCAGAGGTCTTTCCACGAGGTGTACCAGGCCGCTTCGTACAGCAGCGGCGGCAGGAAGATCAGGAAGATCAGCTCGGGGTTGATGTTGATCACCGGCATGCCGGGAACGGCGCAAAGCGCCAGCCCGCCCAGCACGAGCACGATGGGGTAGGCGATCTTCAGCTTCTGAGCCAGCATCACCAGGAAAAGGATGATGATGATCAGCGCGATGTATTGTATAAAATTCTCGAGCATAGCGTAGGTTGAAGCTTACAGGTTTTGCGGTTTGAATTTCTCCGGGAAAGATAAATGTTTGCCTGATACCATAAAAATACCCTCGCCCCGGTAGTGTACTGTTTTAGGGTATTTCGGCCAGGTGGCGGCCCTTGCGGCCATCACTTCCAAAATAAAAAAATTGTATTTGTCCAGCATCCGCCTGTCCGCCACCCGGCATTCGAAGTTGGCGTAACATTCTTTGATAAGCGGGGCTTTTACTTGAAGCCCTTCTTCAGGCGTCAGCCCGAACTTTTTGAACTTGTCTGTTTTGGCGCCCGTGGTGTTCCCGATGCCGATAATGGTGTCGATCATATCCGCCGTAGGGATATTGATCACGCATTCGCCGCTTTCGCGGATCATATCATAACTGTGATTGGCCGCCGTTATCATGCAGCCGATGAGGGAAGGGGAGAACTCCATTACGGTATGCCAGCCCATGGTCATGATATTGGCCCTGCCTTTGTAAAGGGAGCTTACCAGTACTATGGGGCCGGGTTCCAGGAACTTCCTGATCTTGTCCACGGGCAGCATTGTTTTTTTATAGTCCCTTTTCATCATGATATGGTTTACTTGTTTACTTCCCTGTAAAAGATATACCCGCCGTGATAAAGTGTGTCGTTGCCTTCGAAGTCGCCGGTGGCGGTAAAACCGGTGTCGTCCCAATATTTAATGTGTGTGCCGCTGATCTCGTACCTGCCTGTGTAAGCGCTTTTCCTGTTGCCGCGGGCTTCGTCGTAGCGGCCGCCCGGTAATAGTTCCTGCCTGATATACCCGTCGGCGGTAACCCACATGCCAACATA
>CBFHAF010000406.1:0-5004 GCA_965653435.1 uncultured Chitinophaga sp. | reverse complement strand
AGGCAGGGAATAGACTATGGCTCGTACCCGAACGCAAAAACGATCACCGGCGGGCTTACACTGAATTTTTAATCGTTTGATCCAAAACAGCAATCCATGAAAAAAATATATTTCTTCGCACTCCTCATCATGACCGGTTGCAGCAAAGCGCTGGAAGAAAATCCCCGCGGCCTGGTAATCGGCAGCGAGGGCCTGAGCAGTCAGGCCGGCCTGGAAGCCGCGCTCACCGGCACTTACGGCAGCCTGATGGTGCCCTGGGAAAGCGGTTTCACAACAGTTTCGCAGATCGCCATGAGCATGGGGGCGGATGACCTTACCACGCATCCCGGTTCCAACAAGGAAGAGTTCCGCGAGTTCGACCGCTTCAACGTTTCTTCCCTCAACAGCCGCATGACGCCCATCTGGCGCGGTTGCTACAAAGTGATACAATCCACCAACAACATCATCAACAATTACACGGCGGTGAAGGATGGCAACGAAGCCACAGTGCATGCCATCGTGGGCGAGGCGTATTTCCTGCGCGGGCTTTGTTATTACTGGCTCACCCGCTACTGGGGAGCTGTGCCGCTGATACTCACTGAAAAATATTCCTCAGACCAGCTGAGCATGCAGAAAAGCCAGCCCGCCGATATCTACAAGCAGATCGAAGCGGACCTGCTGAAAGCAGAGGAATGGGTGCCCAACAACAAACGCGATCCGGGAAGACCGAATAAAGGTTCTGTAAAGGCCCTGCTGGCCGATGTGTATCTCACCGAAGCCGGATGGCCCCTGAAAGACCAGAGCAAATACGCACTGGCGGCCGCCAAAGCGAAAGAAGTGATCGACAATAAAGGCGTATACAAATTCGACCTGTACCAGGACGGGTTCCTGAAAATATTCGCTGGCGGTACTCTGGAAGACGTATTCACGCTGTTCACACGCGGGCAGTGGTCAACCTACAATTCCTTCTACGGCCTCTCCACCATGCCTGAGAATGAAGGCGGCTGGTCCGACTTCTTCCCGGAACTGAACTTCTTCAACAATTTCCCCGCAGGCAGCAGGAAAGACGCCACTTTTTCAACCTCTTTCGTGGTGGGCGGCGTTACGATCCCCTGGCAGGAGGTTACAACAAAACACCCTTATTACAAAAAGTTCACCATCCAGAGCGGGCAAAAGGACACCTATATGTCTAACAACCCCGTGATCATGATCCGTTATGCGCATGTGCTGCTGATTTATGCTGAAGCGCAGGCCAGGTCTGCCGCTGCACCTTCGGCGGAAGCCTATGCCGCCGTGAATGCCGTGCGCCTGCGTGCGGGGCTGGATGAGCTTACGCCCGGGCTGAACAGTGCCGCGTTCGCATCCGCCGTTGTGAATGAAAGGGCCTGGGAATTTGCCGGTGAATGGAGCCGCTGGTTCGACCTCGTGCGCCTTGAGCAGGTGGAAGCTGCGAATGCCTCCAAAGATCCCGGCGACCTTGCGCCCGGCCCGATCACGAAAGCAAAATACTGGCTGCCCATCCCCGGTGCGGATGCGCAGATGAACCCTAATCTTTGATAATTCCACATTTCCACGATACGACGCTTTCCCGTGCAGCCTCGCATAAAGAAATTTTATGCGGGCCTGCATGAGACTGCCAAATCAATTATCCACAGATGAAAAACACCCGTTATGAAAAAACTTTTACTGCTCATCCTGGGCGGCCTGCTCTGCTGCAATATGCTGCACGCCCAGTTTCTGCTGCTGGACGACATGGAGGGCCACGGCCCCTGTTCCGGCAGATGGACCTATTATGCCGGGGCTAACGCCACAGGTAATGTATTGTTCAACGTGCCCAACCCGGCCCCTTCATCCATTAACCCCAGCTCGCATGTGGCGAAATTCACTAAAGACACGACCTGCTTCGAGTACATGAGCGCCAGCTGCGGCCTCACCACCACCTTCGACCTCAGCGGCGGCGGCGTGTTCAAAATGCTGGTGTACAGCAATGTGCGCGAAGAAGTGATGTTCAAGCTGCAACCCGGTAACGACTACACGAAAGCGGTATTTTTCACCTACAAGGTCAAAAATGTAAACCAGTGGGAAGAAGCCACCTTTAACTTCTCGAGCGTGGCGAACAGGACGGATTTCAACCGCATCGCCGTGCAATTCATCGACGGCCGGAAAGCCAACGGCATTCTGTATTTCGACCTGGTGCAGGCGCCTAATCCCATCAACCTCACCTTCCGCAACACCAATATCCCGATGGGGCAGGAACATGGAGCCGTGATACCGGTGGAAGTGAATGGCGCCGTTTTTAACGACACGCTCCTGGAATCGGGCTGGAATGCAGAGAACCTGCCCCCGGGGGTTAGTATCGACAGCGTTCAGCGCGTGAACGATACGATAGCCAACATTGTGCTTGCGGGCAATTCCCCCGCCAACTATTCCCGTACTGCGCTCAGGCTGACAGTAGCAGGGCGGGAGGTGGACGGCGCGAACACGCCATCCTACACAGTGAAAGGCAACGCCGTATTCGACGGCAACCCCAACTGGACCATGATCTACAACGACGAATTCAACGTTGAAGGCCTGCCCGACCGCAGCAAATGGACGGTAGACCCCAAGCCGAAAGGCTGGATCAACGGGGAGCAGCAGGTGTATACCGATACCACGCACGACAATGCGCGTGTACGTAACGGCGACCTCGTGATCACCGGCAAAAGGGATTTCCCGAACGGCGGAACTACAGAACCATGGTCTTCCGCCCGCGTTATATCTCAGAACAAAATGGATTTCCTCTACGGTAAAGTTGACGTGAGGGCCAAACTGCCCAAAGCGAGAGGCTCCTGGCCCGCCATCTGGATGATGCCTACCAGCAGCGTGTACGGCGGATGGCCGAAAAGCGGCGAAATAGATATCCTGGAACATATCGGCAACCAGCTTGGCAGGGTAATGTCTACCGTGCATACTGAAAACAATAACTGGCAGAACGGCGGCCACCTTTCCGGTTCACGCATGTTCCCTGATGCGCATACCAATTACCATGTGTATTCGCTGGAATGGTCGCCGGATTCGCTGGTGTTCACGTTCGACAGCCTGCATATATACACTTACCGGAACCCGCATACCGACTGGAAAGACTGGCCTTTCGACCAGAAATTCCACATCATCCTCAACCTTGCCATCGGCGGCGGCATGGGCGGCACCATCGTACAGAGCGACTGGCCGGATAGCATGAACGTGGATTATGTGCGCGTATACCAGAAAGGCCTGGGCACGCCCTATCCCGATACCGTGATCGTAACGCCCGCCAACCAACTGGTGCTGGCCGGCAAATCGTTGCAGTATACCGCCAAGGTGCTCGATCAGAACGGGCATGTGATGAACCTGTCGCCCCAGTGGAGCATTACAGGGTCCGGTAATACCATCACCAGCGGCGGGCTCGCTACACTGGATACTTCGGGCATCATCACGGCCACAGCTGTGCAGGATACGATATCGGTCAGCGGCTCGGCATACGTCAATGTGCGCACGCCCAACTACAAGCTGATTCCCGCAAGGATCGAAGCAGAAGCATTCGACAACTCCAACTCCTGCTGCACCGAGCCTACCCAGGATACCAGCGGTACGGTGAACGTAAGCTACATCGGCAAAGGCACCTGGTTTGAATACGACATCGATGTACCTGATACCAACAAGTACCGGGTGCAGCTCAGGGCTGCGGTGAGCACTGCCACCAGCGCCGGCATATACCTGGACACCGTTTTGCTGGCAACCATCAAGATGCCCGCAAGCGGAGGCTGGCAGAAGTGGATCACCGTATCCTCGCCGAAGATCAGGTTCAGGGAGGGCAAACAGACCATCCGCATTTATTCCAATGCATCCGGCTGGAACTACAACTGGCTGCGGATCGTGGACGGGGACAGCGTGGTGGTTTCACGCGTGGCGGTAACGCCCGATTCCGTAACGCTTAAGAACGGCGAGAGCCAGCAATACAGCGCCAAGGCCTTCGACCAGCACGGCGATATCGTATCATTCAATCCCGAATGGAAATTGCGCAACGGCGACACCGTGAATGCAATCGACCAGCAGGGTCTGTTCACCGCCGGCGATTCTACCGGCTGGTTTATGGTGAAGGCGAGGGATGAAGGGGTGACAGGCACCGCCATGGTGAAAATCGTGCCTGTGCCAGTATTAACACGGGTAGCCATTTCGCCGCGCAGCGCAACGGTGCCGGTAGATGCTTCCCAGTCGTTTTCCATTACCGGGTACGACCAGTTTGACAGCATAATGACGATACCGGCGCAAAGCACCTGGGCCGTTACCGGGGCGCGCAACCGCGTTAGTTCCGCCGGCGTATTCACCGCGGGCGATTCCATCGGCACCTTTATGGTCACCTTCTCCAGCGGCGCTGCGAAAGATACCGTGTACGCCACTACGGCTTATACCTGTACGGTGAACGATCATTACGAGGCGGAATCCGCATCCTCCGTAGCCGGCGGGGCCAGTCTGCAGGCCTGCACCGACGTGGGCGGCGGCCAGAACTATACGAATACGGCAAGCGGTCACCGCTTCACCTACAGCAATCTCAACATACCTTCTCAAAGCAAGTATACTTTCCGCATCAGGGTTTCAACCACCTATCCCGCGGAAATGAGGATAAATTATAACGGCCAGACGTTCGCCGCTATCAAAATACCCAATACCGGCGGTAAATGGGCGACCATTTCAGACACCGTACACCTGCCAGCCCTCACGACCATGAATATCACCGTGGGCTCCGGCAGCCCCAAGTTCAACTGGTTCAGCATCGAGAACTGCGCGCCGGAAATCGTGCGCCTGGATATGAGCCCGGATACGGTAGATGTTACCAGCGGAAACAGGCAACCGTTTATACTGATGGCCTACGATTCGAGCAACAACCCTGTGATGCTGCCTGCTACGCAATGGACCGCTACGGGCGCCAATAACACCATCAGCCCCGTGGGTATGTTCACCGCCGGCGCAACAACCGGCAGCTACACAGTAACGGCAGCGCTGCGT
>CBFHAF010000405.1:0-5007 GCA_965653435.1 uncultured Chitinophaga sp. | reverse complement strand
TGCACACCAATTATTTCGCCTTGCAGGAAATAACCACAGACGAAGCCATTCTGCCCTATCGCGGCGGTACGGATTGGGGAGATAACGGTATCTATATTTCCCTGCACAAGCATGAAACAACAAGCAGCGATCCGAATGTGCGGAATACCTGGAACAATATATTTCTTGGCATTTCCCGTGGCGTAACTGCGCTGCACGAGCTGCCTAAAAGCACAGATGCCAACGCGCCGCTGTTCCTCGCTGAAGCAAGGGGCATGAAAGCGTATTATTGCATGCTCACCCTCGACCTGTTTGGCGTAGTATTCAAAAAAGAGGACCCGGGGGAAACTTCCGTGATACTTCGCGGGCAGGAAGCGTTTGATTATATCAGGACTGAACTGGAAGCAGTAGAGCCCGTGTTAAACAATACCACCGGCCCGGGCAGGCTTACAAAGGCCGCTGTATGGGGCTTGCTGGCCCGTTTGCATCTCAATGCCGCCGTGTACCGCGACCGCTACGCCGCTGCCTTCACCTTCCAGAAAGCGGATATGGACAAAGTAGTGGAATATTGCGACAAGATCATTGGCAGCAACGCCTACGCTTTATCTCCCAGCTACTTTGCACTGTTCGACGATGCGAACCACACCAATAAAGAACTGATCTTTGCGGTGGACCAGCGTTCTGATCTTAACGGGCATAACCGTATGGCCTACTTTTCGCTTTCCGGAGATCAGTTTCCGCTTGCAGCATATCCCGGAGCTAATGGCACCGACGGGCCTGCCATCACTTCAGACTTTTACCGCAGCTGGGTGAATGCCTATGCGCCTGTGGACCCTGCAGCTGCAGACCCGCGTTTCTATAAGCAGAACATGAGCATTTATACAAATCCTAATGATACCTGTATAGACGCATCCGCCTATAACATCAACCGCGGCATCCTGCGCGGACAGCAATATGGGCCAACCCGAAAAGACAATGCATTTGTAAGATGCGCAGACGGTAAGCTGAAGTTAAGTCCGCTGTTCTACGTGACCCGTACCAGGCCTACGCTTGCTGTTAATTTCACTGAGCAGGTGGACTTTACCGTTGCCGGCAGCAACTACAACACCGGTTTCCGCGTATCCAAATACGAGTTCAGCAAAACTTCCGTGAGCGGCCGTAACTTCGGCGAGCACGACATCGTGATACTGCGCCTTGCAGACGTATACCTCATGCGTGCCGAAGCGAAGCTGAGAAGGGGAGATGCCATGGCTGCCGCGCTGGCGGATGTGAACATCGTGAGAGCTTCCAGGACAGCTTCAACACCGGCGCTTCCGCTCCTCACCATCAACCTGGACCTGCTGCTCCGCGAAAGGGGCTTTGAATTCTACTGGGAAAGCCAGCGCCGTACGGATATGATCCGCTTCGGAAAATACGAAGGCACCTGGACGGAGAAGACGAACACCGATAAGAACAAACGTATCTTCCCGATCCCGCAGACCGCAATGGACGGTGCTTCCAGAATCCCCGGATACCTGGTGCAAAACCAGGGTTACTAACATACCATTTATACCAACGCGTGCGGCCACAGCAGTGGCTGCACGCGTTTTTTTAATTTATGATCAGCGCCCCGGCTGAGGTATTAACAAAAAAAGACATTCCCATTACAGAATTCCGCCCCGCCCTTCGCTGACATTAACGAATCAGCGCTCCGTTACACCAACTGATTGGTGTAACTTATATCTGCGTCCCGCAGGGACGGCCCTTACCCGATACAGCCTTTCTTTTATCCAATCCTCTGATGTATATGCAGCTTAGACATGATCAGCCCGCGTAAGCGAAGTTGAAAGGGATGTCACTATTCAACATAAAAAGGATTAATCACTTTTAAACTTTGAGTTATGGGAGACATGTTAAATGCAAACACATTACACTACCCCTTTACCCACAGCACCAATCCCCATGCCGGACGGATGGAAAAGATCATTCACTCCTGGGTGGCCACGCATTTCGATTTCCTGCCTGAAAAAGTGAAGAAAAAATATGTGCATACAGGCATGGGGCATTGCGGCGGCTGCATTTTCCCGAAGGCCTCCATGCAGCAGCTGCAGGCGGTCTGCCGGTTCTTTATCTGGGCTTTCACGGTAGACGATACCTATGAATTTTCCACGCCCGGCCAGGTAGAGACCATTGAAGAAATTTCGTTGCAGGCGCTCCGGCATGGGCGTTTTGTGAGCAACGACCCGCTCTATGCCACCCTGCCTGTTATGCGCCGGGAACTGCTGGCCATTTCCGGCCCTGAATGGCTGGAACGTTTCTGTGAAAGCATAGCGCTGTATTTCGGGGGCCTGAAGGAAGAAACAAAATACCGTGTGCCGATGATCTTCCCTGATATGGAAACTTTTATCGCCGTGCGCACCAAAGCGGTGAACGTGCTGCCCATGGTGAACCTGGCGGAAGCCATCACGGGCACCGTGTTGCCCGGTCATGTCATCAGGCACCCTTACCTGGAACGGCTGGCTTACCTCACCTGCCGCATCCTGTCCTGGAGCAACGATTATTTTTCCGCACACCTGGAAAAAGGGCACGATGTGCTGAACCTTGTGCTGATGCTGGAACATCATAATCAAAGCTCGCTCAGCGAAGCTTATGTCGAAATGCTGAAGATCCACGACAAAGATGTCGCGGAATTTGTATGCATCAGCGCCTCCCTCCCTGATTTCAGGGAGTATAACCGGGCGGTGGAGGAGTATGTGGGCAATCTTGAACTGATGATCGCGGGTTACCTGCACTGGACGCTGCAGCTCACCGAAAGATATAAGAAAGGCGGCCATCCCAGCCTGGACCTGCAGGCGGGAAAAACGGCGTAAGCGGCCTCAGTACTGGTCTTCGTGAACGGACAGCAGGTGCAGGCTGATCATGCTGAAGAGCGTCTTTTTGTCGAAGGGTTTGGTGATGATGGCGGAAGCGCCGGCTTCCAGCAATTCATCCCTGTTCTCCGTTCTGCCGGTGATGATAATAACGGGTATCTCGTGGAACGTTGAGTGGCTCCTGATGTAACGCAGTGTTTGCAGGCCGTTCATTTCGGGCATCTGCCCGTCCAGCAGGATGCAGTCCGGCAAAACGTTGCACTGCTCCAGGGTTTCGATCAGCTGCCGCCCGTTGATGCTGCCTGAAATGGTGCAGCCGAAGGATTGCAGCAGGTTGGACAGCAGGCGGTGGTTCATCAGGTCGTCTTCCGCGAAAAGCACCAGCGCATTGTCCAGCCGGTAGATAAGGTCCTCATGTTCTTCCGGCAGGTTGCCGGGGTGGCCGGTTTTAAGCGGCAGCTTCACGGTGAAGGTGGTTTCCCGCTGGGAGCTTTTTACGGCATAAGTGCCTTTGAAACTCTCCACGATGCTCTTTACGATATATAATCCCAGGCCGGAGCCCTCCACCTGGCTGTTCTTTTTGGCGGTGAAGAATTTCTCGAAAAGGTACTTCAGCTTGTCTTCCGCGATTTCCGGGCACTGGTTGCTGACGGAGATGCGGAAGAACGTATCCGCCACAAGCATCTTGACGGTGATCTCACTGTTTTCGTTGGCATACTTCACGGCGTTGGACAGCAGGTTGGTGATCACGATGTTCAGCTGGTTGCTGTCGCTGACGATGATGGGCGGCATGCCCTTGTCTATATACAGCTTGATGGTTACGCCTTTCAGCCTGGCTTTGATGCGGTGGATGCTTACGATATTGTTCAGGAAAGGGCGGATGTGGAACGTATGGTTTTCCAGCCTGTCTATTTTCCCGCTTTCAATTTCGCCCATGCTCAGCACATTGCTCACTACATTGCTCATGCCTGCATTGATGATGCTCAGCTGGTCGATATAAGGCCTGATCCTTTCCAGGTCCGGGTTTTCCTTTGCGTCGTTTTTCAGCAGCTCCAGCAGGATGGAGTTGGAGGTAAGATTGTTGCGCAGCTCGTGCGTGGTTTTGAACACGACCATTTTCACCTGCTGGAAGAGCCGTTTGTTTTCCTGTATGTAATAATACAGCACCGTTGCATCGAACAGGAGGAAGGAGGGGAGGGCGATCCAGCGGAAGAGGTACTGGTTGCGCAATGATATCTCTATGGGAGGAACGAAGTGGTAATAAAAGTTGATCTCGAGGAAAAGCAGGGTGAGCGCGGTGGCGGTCAGCCCCAGGATGCGCTGTTTCCTTTTGGAATAAACCAGGAAACAAAGCCCGAAAAGGAATACGACGATAAGGGAAAAGTTCATAAGCTGCCCCAGCAGCATGGAGAAATACAATGCGCCTGCACAATGTACGAGCAGCACGCCCACGCTGGCGGCGGCATAACGCCTGCGGCTGTTGAGCGCGATGATGCACGCAAACAGCACGCCTTCTGTCACCGCCGGTATAAAAATAGCCAGCAGCCCGGTGGCGCGGTAAAACACATAACCGACGGATACGGCCAGCACGGCGGTAATGAAGCAGAGTGTGTTGACCAGTTGCACTTTTTTCCGCGCTTCTTCTTCGAGGTTCAAAGTGCCGGCGTTGACGACAGATTTGCGGATGGCCTGCGCACATGCGGTAAGCAGGCGTTTAACAAGTTGCAGGGGCTCCATATGCACGGAGTTTGTTTGGGTGTAATCGGATCGGTTCTTTGGGTGTCTGTTATGGGCCGAAGTTAATTAAATCTTCAACCGCTTTTGTTAAATGATTGTGAATGACATATTGCAGGTGCAGGAAGGAAAACAGACATGACGATTTACTGGTAAGTATTAATGATTGATTCCGTACAAAAGGATTGAAACGGCAATTCGATAACGGATGTGCAGATGTGTGATTTGTTTGTTAAGGAATTAATTGGGATGCAATACTGTCGCGGCTTTGATGTTGGGCCCCGGCCCAACGGGCGGGCCTGGTGTATTTCATATTGCACCGAACCGGCATCCTGGCGCCGGCATTATTATCAATAGATATGCCGGCCAGGTTGTTCCGGTGGATGCCGCTACCTGATCCGCTCGTACAGCGAACCGTCGCCATCGGCTATCTCGGGGCCGGTGT